>CAZXFZ010000018.1:6664-12235 GCA_964640285.1 uncultured Rhodoluna sp. | reverse complement strand
TGTGAGTTTGCGGTGAACCTACCGAAGTTCGATCAATTCAAAGGTCGCACGAAACCAGAACATGCTTGTCGTCAAGCATCGGCCCCTGCAGGAAACCCGCTTTCGTGAACATGCTGAGTGGGCCGCGGTATCCATAAGGCACAAAATCACCCGATGCCAGTGGTGCCGCCTCGACTCGCTTGAAGCCGTGCTTCGGTAAATCAGCGAGTGCAAACTCAAGCATTTGGGTGGCCACTCCCCGACCCTGATAATCCTGATCAACTACAAAACAGAGAATCCGTGTCAGGTCGGGTTGAGCGCCAGGCAAAGCGACAAAGTTCACCGATGCATTAGCTGCCATCCAGCCAATCGCTCGCTCAACTCCATCCACGACTTCAAAAGCGAGATAACCCTGCATGACTCCCGACTTGGTGCGGTCGCAGGCGCGTTCGCGGTTGGCTCCGGTTTTAGCTGAGGCGTCCTCGTTCTGTTCGGGTGTATTCAAGTAAAACTGGCAGTAGCAACCCGCCCACTGTGGTTGGGCCAGGAATGCACGCTCGTCCATGAATTCGAGAAACGCTGGCAGCTCAGCCTCGCTGAGCCGACGGATCTCAACCACGGCTTGCTACCACTCTTTGCCTTTGGTTGACATGGCCCTAGCGGCCTCGCGCTTGTCTTGCTGCTCACGCAGCGTCTGGCGCTTGTCGTATTCCTTCTTGCCGCGAGCGAGGGCGATTTCAACCTTGGCTCGGCCATCTTTGAAGTAAAGCGAAAGCGGAATCAGCGTGTAACCGGACTCCTTGATTTTGCCGGTTAGCTTGTAGATCTCGCTGGCATTTAGCAGCAGTTTGCGGCGGCGGCGAGTTGCGTGGTTGTTCCAGGTGGCTTGGGTGTACTCGGGAATGTGAACGTTCTCTAGCCAAGCCTCGCCATTTTCGATGGATGCGTAGCCATCAACCAAGGATGCGCGACCGGCCCGCAGCGACTTCACTTCGGGTCCGGTGAGAACCATGCCGGCCTCATAGACATCTTCGATGTGATAGTCGTGGCGGGCTTTGCGATTGGTCGCAACAACTTTCTGACCACGTTCTTTTGGCATAAGGACTCTATATTCGCAGGTAGCGACGGATAGCCAAACCCGAGGCAAGTGCGGCAAGCAGGATTCCTGCACCGACCAGAAGCGGCAAAATCAGAAGTCCGTCTGACAGCGTGACCAAGTTGGTGAAGGGCAAACGCTCAGCTAGGTAGCCCTGAACAAAGAATTGGACGATGCCGAGCACCGAGGCACCCGCGAGCAATGAGCCGATTGTTGCGGCAACGATTCCCTCAAGCACGAACGGCAGCTGAACATAGAAGTTGCTCGCACCAACCAAGCGCATGATGCCTAGCTCGCGACGGCGACTGAACGCACTCAACCGAATTGTGGTTGAAATCAGCAGGGCTGCAGAGAACAGCATCAGCGCGGCAATCGATACCGCAGCCAGTGAAGCGGCATTCAGAATCGAGAAGATCTGGTCTAGATAGCTGCGCTGGTCTCGCACCTCTTCGACTCCAGGCGCACCCGCCAAGCTCTCGGTAAGGATTTGACTCTGCGACGCATCCTTGAGGTTGATCCAATAGGCCTCATTCAACTGAGCCGGCTTCACATACTGAGCCACAGCGTTGTCTTTGAACTGCTCTTGGAATTTCTCGTAGGCCTGCTCGTGAGTCTCGAAATAGAACTTGTCGATGTAGCTGGCCAAAGTTGGTGACTCAAGACGCGACTTAATCTCGGCCTTCTGCTCTTCAGAAACTGCCCCATCTGGGCAAACAGAATCTGGCGAAACCTCGCTGCAAAGATAAACGGCTACCTGCGCACGGTCATACCAGTAGGTCTTCATGCCGTTGATTTGAAGCTGAAGCAACCCTGCAGTTCCAACAAAAGTGAGCGAAATGAAGGTCACCAAGATTACCGAAATCACCATGCTCAGATTGCGGCGAAGACTCTGCGAAACCTCGCGAAGGATGATGCGCATTAGATGGCACCGCCTTGGTTCTGCCCTTGAGAGAGATCGATTTTTCCGGTTGGGTTCTTCTGATAACCGGCAGCCCGCTGGTCGCGAACGATTTCGCCGTTGCGCAACTCGACCACGCGCTTTTGCAGGCGGTCGACGATTCCGCGGTCATGAGTGGCCATCACCACGGTCGTTCCGGCCAGGTTGATGCGCTCGATAAGAGCCATGATGTCGTTCGAAGTAGCAGGGTCAAGGTTTCCGGTTGGTTCGTCGGCTAGCAGGATTGCGGGCTTGTTTACGATGGCTCTGGCCAGAGCAACTCGCTGCTGTTCACCTCCCGAAAGCTGCGATGGATAACGATCCGCCTTCTCTTCGAGCCCAACTAGGCGAAGCACATCAGGCACTGCGGTCTGAATGAAACCTTGAGACTTGCCAATCACTTCGAGGCTGAAAGCCACGTTCTGGTGAACGGTCTTGTTTGGCAACAATCTGAAGTCCTGAAAAACCACACCGAGTTTGCGGCGAAAATTCGGGATGCGTCTTGACGGAATCTTGCTCAGGTTCTCGCCCAAAACAAAAACACTGCCCTTGGTTGGGGTGTCTTCACGAAGCATCAGCCGCATCAGCGAGCTCTTGCCCGAGCCGGATTCACCGACGAGAAAGACGAAGTCACCCTTTTCGATCTCGATAGAGACCTCATTGAGTGCCGGACGCTGGGCACCCTTGTAGGTTTTGGTGACTTTGCTGATGCTGATCATGGTGTCTCAAGCCTAGGTTGCGACCCCTCGAAATCGGCTGAGCGGCACGGTGCGAGAGACGAACGAAGGTGGATGGTCAGTCTCAGGCAGCGCCGAAGCTGCTAGCCCTGGGTCTTGCGCCAGCGAATGCCGGCCGCAATGAACCCATCTAGGTCGCCATCGAAAACCGCACTCGGGTTATTGACCTCGTGCTCGGTGCGCAGATCTTTGACCATCTGGTAAGGCGCAAGAACATAAGACCGCATTTGCTCACCCCAGCTTGCCTTGACGTCACCGGCAATCTGCTTCTTCTTTGCGTCTTCCTCGCGACGACGAATCTCAAGAAGCCTCGACTGCAGAACGCGCATCGCGGCTGCCCTGTTTTGAATCTGTGACTTCTCGTTCTGGCAGCTGACCACGATGCCGCTAGGCAGGTGGGTGATGCGAACCGCGGAATCGGTGGTGTTGACGCTCTGACCGCCTGGCCCAGACGAGCGAAAAACGTCGACTCGAATCTCGTTATCCGGAATCTCAATCGCCTCGGTCTGTGCGACCAGAGGAACGACTTCGACCGCGGCAAAACTGGTTTGACGTTTGCCGGCAGCGCCGAACGGGCTCATCCTGACCAAGCGGTGCGTTCCGGCCTCGACGCTAAGTGTGCCAAAGGCGTAATCCGCATCAATCTCGAAGGTTGCTGACTTGATTCCAGCGCCCTCTGCGTATGAGGTATCGAGCACCTGAACCGGAAGCGAGTGCTTCTCGCAGTAGCGCAGGTACATGCGCATTAGCATCTCTGCAAAGTCGGTCGCGTCGTCTCCGCCAGCCCCGCTTCTGATCGTCACCACCGCGCCGCGCGAGTCATACTCGCCGTTGAGGAGCGTTTGAATCTCAAGATCACCGATGAGTCTTTGCAACTCGACAACTTCGGCCTTGGCTTCAGCCTTTGCCGCGGCGTCATCCTCGGAATTCGCCATTTCAATGAGCACCTCGATGTCGCTCAGGCGCTGTTCGATGTCGGCGAGCTTGTCAGCCATGCTCTGCTTGTGGCTCAGGGCCGAGGTGACCTTTTGGGCGGTTGCCGGGTCATCCCAAAGATTTGGTTCGGCAGCTTTGGTCTTCAATTCGGCGATGGATGCGTCAAGCGCCGCTCGATCCACCACGTGCAGGATGTCAGAAAATGTCGCACGAAGTTCGCGGATTTCTGGATTGAGGTCGAGTTCTGCCATGACCCGACTAGTTTAGGCTTGAGCAATGGCCACGAGGCGCGACAAGTACCAGATTTCATCACTGATTGCGCCGGTCTTTATTCCTTCGGCCCTCTTCTCGACGGGCGAATACGCGCTAGTGCCGATGATTCCGGCGAGCGCCGAAGCATTGGGCGCCTCGATTCCTCAGGCAGCGGTAATCGCCGGCTTTGTGATGATTGGCACTGTTGTTGCAGACATTCCGGCCGCCCGAGTCGTGAATCGTCTGGGCGA
The DNA here is from genome assembly GCA_964640285.1 of uncultured Rhodoluna sp. GTDB lineage: Bacteria > Actinomycetota > Actinomycetes > Actinomycetales > Microbacteriaceae > Rhodoluna. The sequence continues at coordinate 8,047 of CAZXFZ010000018.1, read as the reverse complement.
ACGCAAATCGATGCTGTTTTCGGCGGCCGCTGCCGCGCTCGGCATCCTGTTAGCCGTGCTTGGCAAAAACATCTGGTTGCTTGCCGGTGGTGTTCTGGTTGTTGGTTTTGCCGCAGCGGTGTTTGCCCTCGCTCGACACGCTTATCTAGCCGAGACTGTTCCATTTGAACAGCGAGCCAGAGCCATCTCGATTTTGGGTGGGATGTTTCGTCTGGGCTCATTCATCGGCCCAATGCTTGCCGCCGGCGTGATTTACCTCTTCGATGTGGATGCGGTCTTCTGGCTCTCGGCCGGCGCGATGGTGCTGTCGATGGTTGTGCTGGTGTTCAGTCGCCTAAACGACGACGGCAGAGTCGAAGAGTTCCAAACTGCGACCATCCGGCAAATTCTGTGGCGCGAGCGAAAGAAGCTAGTCACGGTTGGCATCGGTTCATCGATCGTTGGGATGTTGCGCACTACGAGAGTCGTCGGCTTGCCGCTCTGGGCACTGACCATCGGTCTGCCACCAGCTCAGACAGCTCTATTTATTGGTTTGGCAGCCGCACTTGATTTCGCGCTCTTCTATACCTCTGGTCAGATTATGGATAAGTTCGGGCGAGTCTGGTCGGCGGTTCCGACCCTGCTCGGCCTTGGCTTGGCGCATTTGGTGGTGGGTTGGGCTCAAGATCCAACTGGATTCCTGTGGTTGTGTTTAGCAATGGCACTGGCGAACGGACTAGGCAGCGGGCTGATTCTGGTTTTGGGTGCGGATTTAGCGCCTGCAGACGCCAGGAATGAATTTTTGGGCGGATATCGGGTGTTAGTCGATGGTGCTGTAGCGGCAAGCTCTCCGTTACTGTCGTGGTTTACTGTGCTCAGTGGCTCGGTTGCCACAGCGATGGGCGTCTTTGGATTGCTCGGATTCGTTGGTGCAGCCTTGATGTGGCGCTACATACCGGAGTTTGTGCCTAAACCTACCTCGCGGGCGAGCGACTCTGCGCAAACCTGAACCTGTGTTATCGAGTTGTCGAGCCAAGCGAGCGCCCACGGCTGCACACTGCGACAAAAACGCACCCGAAGCGTAAGACCGCCGTCCGACGAGTCGACTTTGAGCAGGGTTGGTTGAAAATCAGATGGCCAAAAACGCTCAAGATCGAGAGCCAGCTTGGTGGAATCTTGGGATTTTGCTCCGACGCTCCGCAGCGCAAGCGCATCCGCGACCTGTTGCGTTTCAATCTTTCTCAGTTCTAGGTCTTGTAGCGAACCGGCGGTCAGGGTGATTGCGGCGAACATCGCCGAATAGCCGAGAGTTAGTGGAATCAAGCTCACAGATTTGCCTCTGGGCCTGAAAATAAGAGACTAAGTCTGGGTTGCCAAGGCTCGACTCCAGCCTTGAATGTGAAA
>CAZXFZ010000018.1:5622-6654 GCA_964640285.1 uncultured Rhodoluna sp. | reverse complement strand
GGGATGCAGTTTGCAGACCAGTGTGACTGGTCAAGTTTGAGGCCGGCTTGAAACCCCAATTCATTGAGGTAGCTCGCAAAAACAGCTTGAATGTGAGACTGGCTTAGGCTGAGCGAATCTGTCTCAAGTTGCGTGATTGTGGCGCGTGCTGATTCCCGTAACACAGTCTCGGCCCGAGCCAGCTGAAGCTGCGCAGCGACCAGCCCAAGTGAAAACACGAGCAAAGGTAGTTGAACCGCAGTCAGCCAGAAAACCGTTTCGATCGCTGCTGAACCCGAATCGCTAAACCAAACAAATTTGTGTCTAGCCGTTTTCACTGAACACCACCGCCTTCTCGGTGAAACCAAAACCTGGAATCAGGCCTGCCCCAGGAATGAACTCGGCCGAGACTTGCGCGGCAGGTTGACCATGCAAATCAGCCATTGTCAAAGTCAGATTGCCTAACTCCACGACAATTGGCCAACCTCGCAGCACGGCCTCGATTCGATTCCTTAGATCTTTTCTGAGTAACTGGATATCGGCGGAAGAGTCAGTCATTGAGCCCAGATAGAAAGAGGCCCGGAGCTGCTGAGCCAAAACTGTATGGCAGTGGGCTCTTGTGAGAGCACCAATCGCAAGCAAAACGGAAGTTCCAAAAACCAAGGTGCAGATAGTCGCAAACACCGTGAACTCGAGACTGGCCGAACCTCGATCACCCGGGATCTTCAGAATTGAGCGACCTTGTTTAGTGCTTGATCGAAGACCCCTTTGAGCGCGGGAGCCGCTAATCCCCAGAGCAGAACGACTAGGCCAGCCGTCATCATGGTGACCAGCACCCAACCGGGAACATCGCCCCGTTCGTCTTCTAGAAATCGCTTCATTTGGTTTCCTTTCTGTTTCTAATCACGCTAGAACCGCATAATTTGGAGCATCTGAAGACTTGGATAAACCGCAAACAGAATCGTGGTCGGCAGGATCATGAAAACCAGTGGCAGCAGCATGCGCAGCTCAGTTCGACTTTGCTGTGACAGAAGCTCCACCCGATGACCTGAG
>CAZXFZ010000018.1:3764-5612 GCA_964640285.1 uncultured Rhodoluna sp. | reverse complement strand
CGTCTGTGCCCAACTGGGCAGCTCTTGCCAAACGATCCAGCGTCTCGCCGTAATGAGCAAACTTTCGCTCCTTAGCCAATGCGGTGATTTCGATATTGAAACTTGACCCGGTCTTGATGGCCAAAACTGCCTGTCGAAGGCGATGACCCATGTCTCCCCTGAGTCGCTGAGAAACCCAATCAAGCGCCCCGAGTGGGTTTTCACCATTGTGAAGCGCTAAACCGAGAACTGAAGCAAAATCGGAGACTTCGAGTGAAAAATGTGCTTGGCGTTTGGGTCGAATTGTCTCGAGGGCGTTTCCAAACTTGAACTGTCGAATTGCCAAAGACCTTCTGGGTGAACGAAAAACAAGCTCAGGTGTGATGCGCGCGCGAAGGTTCTGCTCAGGCCTCAAGCTCCAAAGAATTCCGGACGCGGCTGCGAACATAAAAACGACACCAAACCCGAGTGAGCTCAACTTGCCTGAACCGCCGAAGTCAAGCCACCAATCTCGAAGATGGCGTGGTTTTTTGCTCTGGTCGATGCCAAAGAAATCAGGCGGCCGGCGAATTGAGTAACGACGAATCCCGCGATGAGCAACGCGGCACCGCTATCTGTGCCGAAGGATGCTGCCCCTTCGGTTCGAAGACTGAGGAGCACCACTACCACCCAGGGCGTAAATTGGGCGAGAGTCGCGGTGCCGCGAATCCAGCCGAGCCTTGAATCTAGTTCATCCTCAAGAGCTTGCAAGTCTCGACAACGCCTAGAGAAGCCAAGCAGCGTCTCTCTGAGTCCGCGATCACCAAAGACCATCGAAGTTTCAAGCAGCTCAAATAGAAGGTTTCCCTCGCGACAAGAAACCAGCTCGGCACATCTGTTGAGCTTGGTTGACATAACGAGATTGGAATCCAAGATCGCGCTCATCTGCCGAGCTATTTCTGCCAGCCTTGAATTGCTGTGGCTAGCGAGTTGCTCGGCGCATTCAATGAGGCTTAGGCCTGCTTCTAGTCCCCCGGCTAGAATCTCAGCCAGTTCAGGAATCAACTTTGAGTTGGATGCTTCGCGTGATTTAGCTCTGGACCTTTGGTATTGCATAACAGCAGCTGAAACAACCAGCGCCAAGCATAGGCTCAGGGCTGGCACCTTCAGCACTGCCAAACTTGCTGCCAGCGCAACCAACCCAAATAGTGCAGGCCATCTCAAATTCGCGAAGTGTTCGCTCGAGAGCCATTTCACGATTTGCCCACCTCAAAAATCTCGATCAATCTTCGTTGGCCATCGATAAAGCCAAGTTGGACGACTGCAGTCACCGAACCTCGAACGAGTCCAAGCGCTGTCTCAAAATCGAGATTCCTTTCGGCCATAGAAGCGAGTAAGGCAAACTTCTCTAGGGCCTGTTCTGCTGAATTTGCGTGAATAGTTCCAAACGCCTGGATACCTGAGTTCACGGCCACTAGCAGATCTAGAGCCTCTGGTCCGCGCACTTCACCCACCACTAGAGCATCCGGTCGCATGCGTAGTGATTCTCGAACGAGCCTGCGAAGGTCGACCAGAAACGAACTGTCAGACAAAACAGTGCGTGTTTGCATGGCCGCCCAATCACGATTCGATAGACGAAGCTCGAAAGTGTCTTCGGCCGAAACCACTCGTTGCTGTTCGTCGAGCGCTGCAACCAAAGCTGCCAGCAATGAGGTTTTTCCGGCATGGGTGGGGCCGGCCACCAAAACAGTCGCACCAGTTGCCACTAGCCGTTCGAGCGTGCCTCTCTGGTTCGAGGTAATCGAACCAGAATCTTCTAGCCGACTCAGGTTCCAGGTTTGTCGAGGGAACTTTCTGATGTTCACCAGCCAATTCGCTCTAGAAATCGGT
>CAZXFZ010000018.1:0-3754 GCA_964640285.1 uncultured Rhodoluna sp. | reverse complement strand
CTGTTCAAGGACCGCGGCCTGATCGTGTTCCACGACATGGAGCCGACTGCCATCAGGCAAAGTCGCATCAACGAAAGGATTCAGGCGATCGATGCGTCTTGTTGTTCCGATCAGCATTCGGTGGACTATGGACTCGATTTGGAGGTTAGAAAGCCGACAAAGGTGTTCGGATACGCCATCACGGCTCGCGCAGAGAACCCGGTCAGGCTCGTTTATCCAGATTTCCTCAATTCGGGGGTCGTCTAGAAACTGTTGAATTGGTCCAAATCCAGAAATCTCTGCCGTTGAATCTCGAAGAAGTTCGAGGCGCGCGCTCGCCTCGAGAGAAGAAGAACTCAGTTCCTCGGTCGAATCAAGCGACTCCAACAGGGATTGCCGAACAATCGACGAGAGTTCCTGAGACGAAATCATGACGTTGAGTATGGTTTGTAGCAGAAACCCAGCGTGCAAGTTATCCACAGGCTTTGTTGCACTAGGATTGTCTAGTCACGCGGGAGTGGCGAAATTGGCAGACGCACTAGATTTAGGTTCTAGCGCCGCGAGGCGTGTGGGTTCAAGTCCCACCTTCCGCACGAAAAAAGACCGGCCCCAAGGCCGGTCTTTTTGCTTATCCGCTAAGGCATCCTGAGAACTGCTGCCACTGCCCCTGCGGCGTTGATGATTCCGCCGCCACAGATTTTCTTGGTGGCGCACTGCGTGCCGTCGGCAAAAGGCGTCAAGGTAGGTTGCACGGCTACTGTCCACACCTGCTCAAAGGTGAGGCTCGGTCGAACCGAATAGAGCAGAGCCACGACACCAGCTACCACGGGTGACGACATGCTCGTGCCCTCTTGATATCCGTAGTCGGGATTCTCAGGGACGGTCTTGCCAGAGTTTATGGTCGAGAGGATTCGCCCGTTGGTGCCCTCTGGAGTGCCGACAGCATCGGTTCGGTCACCGCCTGGAGCTGACAGATCAACACCGACATAGTCGCCACTCGAACTGTCGAGAACTGAATAGTTTGAATAGACAGCTCGATCACCCGAGAAGTTCGTAGCCCCGACGTTTAGCGTTGGATAGCAGTTGCCGGGATACGAATACGCTGCAGGCATGTTGAAGTTTCCAGCTGCGGTTACGGTGGTCACGCCAGCGGTCTTTACTGCGGCAAGAGCTTCTTCGGTTGCACCTAGGGTTTGACCTGGCAACCGGCAAGGTGTTGGCGAATCCGTGCCCATCGAAATGTTGATGACCTTTGCAGGTGTTGGGTTTAGGGGCACGCCTGGAACGCTCAGACCGGCCGCCCACCGGAGGCCGGCAATTAGGTCTGCCGTTGAGCCGCCCTCACTGCCGAGCACGCGAACCTGTTGAACCTTAACGTTCGTTGCCACACCGATTACGCCGATGTTGTTGCTGCTCGCAGCGATGATTCCAGCAACGTGGGTGCCGTGCCACGAGCTGGTCTGGTTGGAGTTTGCGTCACCCGGATCGCTCGGGTCGGGATCCCAACCGTTGCCATCGCCGGCAGCGCGGGCTGAAGAAACGAAGTCGTATCCGGCAACAACGTTGGCATCGAGATCTGGATGCTTGGTGATTCCAGTATCTAGAACAGCAACCACCACGCTTGGCGAACCGGCCGTGATACTCCAAGCCGTTGAAACGTTTGCACCGTGCGCTCCCCAAAGCCACCACTGCTTTGAATAGTAGGCATCAGCAGGCTTGAACTCTGCAGCACTCTGGGCAGATCCGCGCTTATTCTTTGCAACAACCGCAACCTTGTAGGTGACCCCATCGTTCATTCCCGAAAGGGTGCAACTCGTCGTGGCAGTTTCACAGCTCACAGGAGGAACCGAGTCCGCAGTTGCGGTCACTAGGTAAGTTGTGGCCGCCCCTCCCTTTTCGGCATTTGATTGCTCGGTCCATCGCACGGTCGGAAACTTGGCGTTTATCGAAATGCCGCTTGTGAGAATTGGTGCGCTCGGAGCTGAAGTTGGCACCACCGAACTAATCGATGAGAAAGCACCGACTCGGGTTGCACCGCCCTGCGCTGTTACTGCGGCGACTCGGAACCCATACTCTGACCCAGCTTTCAGTCCAGAAACGATTGTGAACGAGGTGGATTTCGATCGGGTGTTAGACGAGAGTGTCTGCCATGCACCGTTATCTACGCGGAATGAGATTCGATACCCGCTCAGTTTGCCCGAGCCTAAGGATGCAGGCTGGGCCCAACTCAACTTCACTCTCGCCTTGGTAGGTTCGCTGGCGCTGAACGCATCCGCGGCTTTGACTGCTCTAACCGCAGTTGCGGCTCTGGTTACAGCGGTGATTCGGTTCGCTGAAAAGCTGGCCGCGTTCGAAACCGCTGGCTTCAACACTCGGTTGAGATCAACCGCGGCAACTCGTGGGTCAGCCATCAATCGCTGAGCGATTTTCCAAGTCTGCTGGGTGTCTGGTTCGCCGGCAATGTCGACAGAGTGCCAACCCTGACCTAGGTCTTCGCCCGCAATCAGATTCGCACCCGAGGAGTTCTCGGCGGTTGGCTCCCCGTTTGGAGCAATAGCCTTCACGCCCGGTTCGTATTTGACCAAAAGCCCAACGGTGTCAAAGTCGAAGTTCAAATTGCTGTTGCTTGTCGCGGCTTGGGCAGGCGTAAAACCAACCGCGGCTAGAAGGACCGCCCCCGAGATTGCCCAAAACCTTTTGTTCACAGGCTAAGCCTACGAACTTAGGCGATACTCGACCGCCTGCCACGAACAAAACTAAGAAAACTCAAAGAAAGCGCGGTCACCGCAAGAGAAGGTCTTAGAGGCTCTTCTGCATGAGCACTGTGCCCAACCAGCGACCAAACTTGAAGCCAACCTTGCCAAGGTGACCATGGTTTTTGAATCCGAACCTCTCGTGCAGGGCAATTGAAGATTCGGCTCCCTTGTCTGAAATCACGGCCACAATTTCACGCACTCCGGCTGCTTTCGACCGCTCGATCAGCTCTGCGAGAAGCTTCGTGCCAATTCGTTTGCCGATGGCCGCAGGCTTGAGATATATGCTGTCCTCGACAGTTCGACGGTAAGCGGCTTTTTGCCGCCAAGGCGCAACATAGGCAAATCCAACCACCTGCCCTGACTCTGTCTCGGCCACGATAAAGGGCAGCTGCAGGCTGTTTAGGTAGCGAAGCTTCTCCTCCCAATCCGCGAGCTTGAGCGGTTCTAGGTCGAAGGTCACGACGCTGTTATTCACGTAGTAGTTGTAGATGTCAAGAATCTGCACCAAGTCGTTCGGTGAAACCTCACGCACCGAAATTTCGCCCGTAGTCTGCGCCTGTGGCTTGTTGCGCATCATTCGCACCAGTCGCCAACGCGACTCTGAATCAAGTGGCACAAATCCTCCTCTAACAACTCCAGTCTATTTTCGACTCTCCATCAGCCAGCAGGATGCGATTGACGCGACTGAACGGGTTGCTCCCGAAGAAGCCGCGGTGTGCGCTTAGCGGACTCGGGTGCGCCGAACAAATAGCCCGCTCAGGCGAGACTAACTTCGCGAGCTGTTGGGCGTTCGCACCCCACAGAACGAGAATCAGTTTGCCCTCGGCCGCGTGATTGAGTCGCTCGATTGCGGTTTCGGTGAACCGCCTCCAGAGCCGATGGCCGGGCGAGGTCAAATCGCGGTTCAAAAGCATGACTCCCCGCTGCTGCCACTTCTGAAGCTCACCGCCAATCGAAGGCACACAGGTGAAGTCTTGAGGATTTTGTTCGGCATCAGTTTTGAGTTCGAGCATGATGTT
>CAZXFZ010000017.1:8113-12266 GCA_964640285.1 uncultured Rhodoluna sp. | reverse complement strand
TAAGTATGCAGCGCTCGGGGTGTTTTCTGTCACCTTTCACTTCGAGGCTGCCCAAGACCCTCTGAGTACGGCAGCGGCGATCCGCAGCGCCGGTTCGCGGGCCGGTTTGGCCATCAAACCCGGTACCGATTTGGATGAAGTGACCGGCCTACTTGCGCACTTTGACCAGCTTTTGGTTATGACTGTCGAACCTGGCTTTGGTGGTCAAGCCCTTATCGAATCCACACTAGAGAAAGTTGCAGCGGCTAGGGCAAAAATCAAGTCAAGCAATCTGCAGGTTTGGCTCCAAGTTGATGGTGGAATCGATGAATCGAACATCGAAAGAGTCGCCAGTCTTGGAGCGGATACTTTCGTCGCGGGATCAGCGGTCTTCAAGGTTTCGAACCGAAAAGGGCAAATTGAAGCATTGAGAACACTTGCCGAAAAAGGTCATAGCCACTTTCACTAGTCAAAAATGGCTGGTTATCTGCCATTAGTCTTTAGCAATGAAGAGTTTCGAAGCGCTGTTCTCTGAGCTTGAAGTAAAGGCGACCTCGTCTTCTGCGGGTTCAAACACTGTCCAACTGCTTGAATCGGGTGTCCATGCCATCGGCAAGAAAATCGTCGAAGAGGCTGCCGAAGTTTGGATGGCCTGTGAATTCCAGACGAAAGAACAAGCGTCTGAAGAAATTGCGCAGCTGATTTACCACGTTCAGGTCATGATGATTGCCAAAGGCATTAGCCTTAAAGATGTAGAGAAATTTCTCTGAGCAAAGAAGCTCTTCAAGACCGATCCCGAGGAGCCACTAATGCTGCGTGTTGCTTTACCCAACAAAGGCATCCTTTCAGAGACCGCGATCCTCATGCTGAACGAGGCGGGTTACGCGACAAGACGCGACCCAAAGGACTTGCATGTCACAGACGAGGCGAACGGCGTTGAATTCTTCTACCTGAGGCCCCGCGATATCGCAACTTATGTGGGAACTGGCTCACTGGATGTTGGAATCACCGGTCTTGATTTGTTACTGGATTCGAGATCGACCGCCTTGAGCATCGCAGACCTAGGATTCGGGGAGTCCACATTTAGATTTGCTGGACCAAAGGGCAAATTCCAAGAAATTAGCCAAATCCAGGGCCTCAAAGTTGCCACCGCGTACCCTCAGCTAGTTGAAGATTTTCTGGCTAAGCACCAGATTCAAGTTCAGTTGATTGCCCTGGATGGCGCAGTCGAAGTCGCAGTTCAACTCGGAGTTGCCGATGTGGTCGCTGATGTTGTCTCAACAGGGAACACTCTGCGGCAAGCTGGTCTTGAGATTTTCGGTCCGGTGATTCTCGAGTCTTCGGCGCAGTTGATCATGTCTCCACACGCTAAAGAACAGCCCACGACCTTGCTTAGGCGACTCAACGGCGTTCAAGTTGCGAGGGAGTTTGTCATCCTGGACTATGACTGTCCGATTGCAATTCTCGATCGAGCAACAGTCATAACACCAGGCATCGAATCCCCAACAATTTCGCCGCTTCAAGATTCTGACTGGGTGGCCGTGAGAGCCCTGGTTAGGGCATCAGAAGTCAACCTCAAGATGGATGAGCTCTACGACCTCGGGGCTAGGGCACTACTCGTCAGCGCCATTCACGCAGCGAGGATCTGATGAGCCTCGCAATTCGGGTTATCCCGTGTCTCGATGTTGCTGATGGACGCGTGGTGAAGGGTGTCAATTTCCAAAACCTACGAGACTCGGGTGATCCGACAGAATTGGCTGCCAAGTATGCAAGCCAAGGTGCAGACGAAATCACGTTTCTCGACGTAAACGCTACGGTCGAGAATCGCAGAACCATGTTTGGTTTGGTGTCGGCCACCGCCGAGCAGGTCTTTATACCGCTGACCGTAGGTGGTGGCATTTCGAGCGTGTCAGATGTCTCTGATTTGCTTTCGGCCGGTGCCGACAAGGTTTCAATTGGTTCTGCTGGCCTTGCTAGACCTGAACTAATTAGTGAGATCGCTGACCGATTCGGAAGCCAAGTCGCTGTCGTATCGCTTGACATCAAGAAAGATCCGAAGATGCCAAGCGGGTACACCGTCACGACACACGGAGGCAGAACCGAGACGGGCCGAGATGCACTTCGATGGGTAACTGAAGTAATTCAGAGAGGAGCAGGGGAGTTGCTGGTGAACTCAATCGATGCCGACGGAACCAAAGGAGGCTTCGATTTAAACCTTCTTGGCCTAGTCCGTGGTTCATCACCAATCCCCATAATCGCATCCGGTGGTGCAGGTTCAACAAGTGATTTTTCGGCGGCAGCGCAGGCGGGTGCAGACGCTATTCTGGCAGCGAGCATCTTTCACTTCGGCGAGGTCGCGATTTCCGACGTCAAGAAGAGGCTCCGAGAAGATGGATTCGAGGTGCGCGCTTGAATCTCTCTGCTGATCTTGCGGTTGATACTCTTCGCTACGACGATCAAGGTCTTGTTCCATGCGTAGTTCAAGATGCTCACAGTAACCGCGTGCTGATGGTCGCGTGGATGAACCGCGAGTCCTTGCTTTTGACACTGAAGACCCGAGAGATGCACTTTTGGTCTCGATCTAGAGGCTCGCTATGGCACAAAGGAGCATCCTCTGGAAACATTCAAAAGGTTTTCTCGATCGAAGTTGATTGCGACTCAGATGTCTTGCTAGCAAAGGTTGTTCCCGAGGGGCCAGCTTGCCATAACGGCACCGTATCCTGCTTTGATTCTGCAGCTATCAATTTGGATTGAACATGAATTTGAAACCAAGCCTCAGCTTCAAGGAGTTCATTGAAGCCAGCCGATCTTCGAGCGTCGTACCGATTTACGTTCGGCTATTCTCAGGTTCTGAATCTGCTCTGGGAATCTACGAGAAACTCGCAAAGGGAAAGCCGGGCACGTTCCTGCTGGAATCCGCAGAGCATGGCGTGTGGGCTAGATACAGCTTCGTTGGCGTTTCGTCGCGAGGGTTCCTCTCGAAGCCCTCGGTTGACTCTGAATTGTCTTGGGTCAGTGCGCAGGGACACAGCCCTTTAGCTGCAGGAGAAGAACTGACTAGCGGTCGGGTTCTTGACTGTATACGTCAAATTACCGAATCCTGGCACACCGAAGCTCGGCTCACTGAACGCGATCCAGACTTTCCACCGCTTTCGTCGGGGCTCATTGGCGTACTGGGGTGGGATCTAGTCCGAGAATTGGAATCATTGCCTAATCAGCCGATGTCGGACTTCAACTCGCCAGTAGTTGGAATGTCGCAGTGTCAGGACCTGATCGCAATCGACCATCAACGTCAGGAACTCGTTGTCATCTCTAATGCCTACGTCCATGCGGGTTGTGAACTCGAACCGCTCTACGAGCAAGCGCTTGGACGTATCAAGGCAATGGTTGAGGTTCTAAACCAGCCATCGTTGCCATACCTCTCAACAGATAAAAGCACAGTCTCGGCAGAGATTCGAGCGAACCAAACCGAAGCGTCCTTTGACCGTATCGTTCAGAACGCCAAGGACTATGTTCGTCGCGGAGACGTGTTTCAGGTAGTGATTTCACAGCGGTTTGACACACCAGCGCCGGCAGATCCACTGGATGCCTACCGAGCGCTCAGGGCTATGAACCGAAGTCCATACATGTATTTCCTGAGCTTTGAGGATTCACTCGGTCCGTAGCAGATGGTTGGCGAATCGCACGAGAGCCTCGTTCAGGTTCGTGGCCGATTGGCGACTACGCACCCGATCGCTGGGTCAAGGCCTCGAGGTGCAACTCCCGAACTCGATGATGATCTATCTGCAGAACTTCTGGAGGACCACAAAGAGCGCGCCGAACATCTGATGCTGGTCGATTTGGCTAGAAACGATCTTCTAAAGGTTTGCGATTCCAGCTCGGTTCAAGTCTCGGAATTCATGCAAATCCATAGGTATAGCCACGTGATGCACTTGGTGAGCACGGTGCAGGGAGAGCTTGATGCAGCATCCACAGCGGTAGACGCGTTTGCCGCTACTTTCCCAGCTGGAACACTATCGGGGGCACCTAAACCCCGGGCTCTAGAGATAATCGACGAACTCGAAACCAGTGCTCGAGGCATCTATGGCGGTGTCGTGGGCTACTTCGACTTTGCAGGGAATGCTGACCTGGCAATTGCCATTCGAACATCCTTTATCCGAGACGGCGTCGCGCA
>CAZXFZ010000017.1:0-8103 GCA_964640285.1 uncultured Rhodoluna sp. | reverse complement strand
GTTCAAGCCGGTGCCGGCATCGTGCTCGACTCAGTTGCCGAGAATGAGTACCAAGAGACGATTTCCAAGGCTTCCTCCTCGCTGCGATCAATTGATCGTGCGCGAAACTTCGAAAGGATTTAGTGTCGTGGCAAGACGGAAACTAACTCTGCTAACAATCGCGGCGCTCATGCTGGTATCGAGCCTCCAGATTGCGTGTGGACTGCCTTGGGTCTCTGTCTCGATGTTCCCTGAGAATGCCTCAGGAAGCATCGAGTTAGGAACGTTAGCCGGAAGCGAATTGCTGCCTGCCGCAACAGCACTCCTGCCCGTACTTTGGCTCGGTGTCGTCGTATCCCTACTGCTTCAGAGCCGCATTTGGCTCGGCTACTCACTGCTGGCAGCGATCGGGGCCGCCGGGTCGGCGCTGATTCTGAACTACATGATGACTTTTGATACCTCTGCAGCAGAAGGTCAGTTGATGAGTTGGCGAAATGTTGCAGCAGCGCATGATGTGACAGATCTTGCTATCACTCGCAACTCAGGGGAGTGGATCGCCCTGGTTGCAGCACTGCTGGTCACGCTTGGTTTTGCCGGATTAGCAACCTTCTCTTTTCGTGTGAGAGATTCACTCCAGAAGCTCCCCAAGCAAACTAAAACGGCCTCGAGCTCTGGGCCATACAGAGAAACTGCTGCTCCCGTCGATGAAGGCGACTCAATCTCTCTTTGGGACAGCCAGCGACCCGCCAAGTAATTCGATAAACTTTCAACAGAGAACGAGAGGTTTCCCATGGCAGACAATCACAACGACGGCGGACACGGCGACTCAGTAGCTTCATGGACTGCGGTCATCATCATCATGATTGCGTTCACGATTGGCACGTTTGCGTTGTGGTTCAACATGCCGGGAGTAGTGGTGGCTTCGGCAATCCTCGCGGTGCTTGGAGTGGTTGTAGGCGTTGTTTTGGCCCGAATGGGTTACGGCGTCAAGGCAAAGACCAACACACACTAACGTGCTGGCATCGCTATACGCCGGAGCATTAGAAGATTCCGCGGCTCGCGAACAAGAAATATCGATCACTGAGCTGGAGCGACGAATCTCAGCGATTGAACCAGCTCTCGACGTGCCAGCTGCCCTAAACAACAGACCCAGCATTCACGTACTTGCTGAGATCAAGAGAGCTTCGCCGTCAAAGGGCCCCCTGGCGGCTATTGAAGATCCCGTTGCGTTGGCGCAAACCTATGCCAATGCCGGCGCTTCGATGATTTCGGTGTTGACCGAAGAGCGCAAGTTCAAGGGTTCGCTTGGCGATTTGGCTGCCGTGAAAACTGCCGTGAAAGTTCCAGTTCTTCGCAAAGACTTCATAGCCAGCGAATACCAAGTGCTAGAGGCTCGAGCCAGCGGGGCGGATGCCGTGCTGCTAATCGTTGCCGGGTTGACGGAGTCCAAGCTACTTACCCTAAAGAACTTAATTGAACAATTAGGGATGACCGCCTTCGTAGAAGCGCACAGTGCCGATGAGGTGCGAGTTGCCGCCGCCGCCGGGGCAAAGATGGTCGGGGTTAATGCCAGAGATCTATCAACCTTCGAGACCGACAGGGACTTATTCGGTCGCCTTGTTGAGCTGATTCCTGCTGACGCTATCAAAGTGGCCGAGTCTGCCGTTAGAAACGTTGACGATGTTAGGCACTACAGGAATTCTGGGGCTGATGTTGTGCTTGTTGGTGAAGCGCTCGTGACGGGTGACCCAACAAAACTAATCAAATCGTTTCTGGAGGCCTAATGACCAAGCTATCTGAGCAGTCCGGACCATACTTCGGCGAGTTCGGTGGGCGCTTCGTGCCCGAGTCATTGATCGCAGCTCTTGATGAGCTTGAATCGACCTACCAGACGGCAAAGAGCGACCCAGATTTTCGGCGCGAATTAGCCGAACTCCACCGCACTTACACTGGGCGACCGTCGATTATCACTGAGGCAAAACGTTTTGCTTCACTAACCGGATCGACGCATCCTGGCGACGTTCGGATCTTCTTGAAGCGCGAAGATCTCAACCACACTGGTTCACACAAGATCAACAACGTTATCGGCCAGGCCCTGTTAACCAAGCGCATGGGTAAGTCGCGAATCATTGCAGAAACGGGAGCGGGCCAGCACGGTGTCGCATCTGCTACTGCTGCAGCGCTCTTTGGCCTCAAATGCACGGTCTATATGGGCGAGGTTGACACCAAGAGACAAGCGCTTAACGTCGCTCGCATGAAGTTACTTGGTGCCGAAGTGATTCCAGTGACAACTGGCAGTCGAACCCTAAAGGATGCGATTAACGAAGCGCTGAGAGATTGGGTTGCCAACGTCGAAGACACGCACTACCTGCTCGGGACGGTTGCAGGGCCGCATCCTTTTCCGACTATGGTTCGAGACTTCCACAGTGTTATTGGCAAGGAAGCTCGCGAGCAGATGCTCGAAGAGTTCGGCTTCCTGCCGACTGCACTGGCAGCTTGCGTCGGTGGCGGTAGCAATGCGATTGGTTTGTTCCAAGCATTCCTCGACGACGCGGATGTTCAGATTTATGGATTCGAGGCAGCGGGTGAGGGCATGAACACCGATCGACACGCAGCCACACTGAACTATGGGCGACCTGGAGTTCTTCACGGCGCCAAGAGCTACATGCTTCAGGATGAAGATGGTCAGACGCTTGAGAGTCACAGCATCTCTGCCGGCCTCGACTATCCTGGGGTCGGCCCACAACACAGTTGGTTGAAGGACCTGGGTCGGGCCAAGTATTGGGGCATAAGTGATGACGAAGCGATGCAGGCACTGCGCCAACTGAGTCAAACCGAGGGCATCATCCCCGCTATCGAAACCGCTCACGCACTTGCTGGGGCACTCAAACTTGCAAAGACATTAGAGCCAGGCTCATCGATTCTTGTCAATCTGTCTGGACGCGGTGACAAGGATATGGAAACCGCTGGACGTTACTTTGGACTGCTTGGAGATGACAGTGAGTAGCGCACACTTGAGCAAAACAGAGCAGGTGCTCCTCAGAAAAAAGGAGCAGGGCCAAACATCGCTGGTCGGTTACTTTCCGGCGGGATTCCCCACACTTCGGGAATCGATAGAGGCCTCAGTGGCCATGTGCCAGAACGGTGTCGATGTTCTTGAGCTGGGAGTTCCGTATTCGGACCCCGTCATGGATGGACCAGTAATCCAAGAGGCGACCGAGAAGGCGCTGTCCAATGGATTCAAGCTGTCCCAAACTTTCGAAGCCGTTCGCGAGATAACTTCACGTGTTGAAACGCCGGTTCTGGTAATGACCTATTGGAATCCGGTTATTCAATACGGCATCGAGCGTTTTGCTCAAGACCTGAAAGCCGCTGGGGGAGCAGGACTGATCACCCCAGACCTTATCCCTGATGAGGCCGCCGAGTGGCTTCGAGTAAGCGATGAACTCGAGCTAGACAGGGTCTTCTTAGCAGCACCAACTTCCACCGACCAACGCCTTGCAGTGGCAGCGAGCCAGAGCCGCGGCTTTGTTTATTCGGTGTCAACGATGGGAATAACTGGGGCGCGAGAGCAACTCGATGCAAATGCAAGAGCTGTTGTGTCTAAGTTGCGCAATCAGGACCCACAAACCGTAACCTGTGTGGGAATCGGAATTAGCACAGCCGAGCAGGTTCATGAAGTCAACCAGTACTCTAACGGTGCGATTGTGGGTTCAGCCTTTGTTCGAGCCTATGCGAATCAAGGATTGCCCGGTCTCACCGCAAAGGTGCGCGAACTGGCGGGTCTTGACGATTAGGCTATTGCTGGCACTAACACAGGAGTGAATTTGTTTCTTAGCGAGATTCCTAGTCCCAGCATTAGCTATGTAGACCTCGGGCCTTTCCGTGTTCACTTCTATGCGCTGTTCATCATCCTCGGTATCTTTGTCGCCGCATTTATGGCACATACTCGATTGAAAGCCAGAGGAGCGAAGGGACTCGAGGTCACTGACATTGCGCTCTGGGCCGTTCCGTTCGGAATCGTAGGCGGGCGAATCGTTCATGTCTTGACCCACCTGGGTGACTACGTCGGGGAAGGCAAAGATTTCACAGCCGCTTTTAGGATCTGGGAAGGTGGGCTCGCGATCTATGGAGCGCTGATCTTCGGTTTCCTGGGTGCTTGGCTAGGTGCTCGCTCAACGGGTGTAAGGCTACTCTCGTTCGCGGACGCCGTTGCGCCTGGAATCTTGATTGCCCAAGCGATTGGAAGAATCGGCAACTACTTCAATCAGGAACTTTTTGGAGCTCCGACCACTCTGCCCTGGGGGCTAGCGATCGAGCCAGGGAATCCTGCCCTTCCGGCTGGCCTTCCAATCGACACCCTTTACCACCCCACGTCTTCATATGAGCCGCTACTGAACCTTCTCGGTGCTGCGATTCTGTTGCTACTTGACCGAAAGTTCGAGCTTCGATGGGGCAAACTCTTTGCTCTCTACCTGGTTTGGTACTCATCGGTCCGATTCTTCATCGAAGATTTGCGAATCGACCCCTCTGAGGTTTTCCTTGGTCTCCGAACATTCCAGTGGTATGCGCTGGCCGGCATTCTCTTGGGATCGGCACTTTTCTTCGTGCAACGCCGTCGCCACCCAGGCCTTGAACCCAGCGTCTACTTCAGAGAGCCAACAGTTTCCGATGAGGAAGCGGATGAGGTGGCCACTGTGCCTGAGAGTGGCAAGACCGAAGACTCATCGGATTCAAGCGAAAATCGCTCGCTGTAGTCTAAACTTTGCTAAAGCGCACAGCGCAACTCAAAAGGTTTTCTGCAAGCCAAAAGTTTGCATAGATTCAAAATTCGCCTTCGGGCTGGGCCAATGTTGTCCCTCTAATTCCTTTCTGATTGGAGTGCGGCATGCCTTCTTCCTCGCCTTTTGCGCGATTCAACAGCGCGCCTGAAGCGCTCGGCCTTTACAACCCAGCTTTCGACCGTGATGCCTGTGGCCTAGCTATGGTCGCTACCCTTCGCGGAACCGCTGGACACGATATCGTAGCTACAGCTCTCGACGCGCTGAGAAATCTAGAGCACAGAGGTGCTGTCGGATCTGACGCTGGCACTGGAGACGGTGCAGGAATCCTGACCCAAATTCCTGATGCATTTTTGCGCGGTGTGGTTTCATTCGAACTTCCAAAGCCGGGCCACTACGCTGCCGGACTAGTATTCGTAAGCCCTGACAGCGCTGAGGTAGATCTAGCCAAGGCCGGTTTTGAAAACTTGGCGCATGAAGAAGAGCTTGAAGTGCTTGGTTGGCGCGAGGTGCCCATCAACCCAGATGTTCTCGGAGACCTTGCTCGCGCAGCAATGCCGAAGATTCTGCAGGTTTTTGTGGGTTCAAGACTTGGGCTCGAAGAAATGGCGCTCGAGCGCGCACTGTTTAGGCTGCGCAAACGATCCGAACGAACTCTGGGCGTCTATCACCCAAGCTTGAGCGCGAAGACAATCGTCTACAAGGGCATGGTCACAACCCTTCAGTTGGAGCCTTTCTATCCGGATCTGTCAGACCAGCGATTCGCATCCACCCTTGCGCTTGTTCACTCGCGTTTCTCGACCAACACTTTCCCAAGTTGGCCCCTAGCGCATCCATTTAGGATGATTGCCCACAACGGCGAGATAAACACCGTAAAGGGAAACCGAAACTGGATGCGTGCGCGAGAGTCGCAGCTTGCCTCTGAACTGCTCGGAGACATCGACCAACTGAAGCCGATCATCACACCAGACGGAAGCGATTCGGCGTCTTTCGACGAAGTTCTTGAACTTCTTTACATGGGTGGGCGCTCGCTGCCTCACGCAATGATGATGATGATCCCGGAAGCCTGGGAGAAGCACTCGGACATTGAGCCTGCCAGAAAGAACTTCTACGAGTATCACTCGATGCTGATGGAGCCGTGGGATGGCCCGGCAGCGGTTGTCTTCACCGATGGGTCGCTCGTTGGTGCAACGCTTGACAGAAACGGATTGCGCCCTGGTCGCTACCTGATCACCGATGACGGACTTGTAGTCCTTGCCTCAGAAACTGGTGTCGCTGACATCGACCCATCAAGAATCGTCCGCACGGGGCGCCTCCAGCCCGGAAACATGTTCCTGGTTGACACAGCAAATGGCCGCCTTATCGACGATGACGAAATCAAGGCCCAAATCGCGGCTCTCGAACCATGGGGTGAATGGGTAGAGCAAAATCGCATCAAGCTCGGCGACCTACCACCGCGCGAACACCTTTCATCGCCAGCAGGCTCAGTGAACCGACGCCAACGCACCTTCGGCTACACCGAAGAGGAGTTGCGCATTCTGTTAGCCCCGATGGCGAAATCAGGCCAGGAACCGATTGGTGCGATGGGCTCTGACACACCGATCGCGGCCATTAGTGACCGGCCACGCATACTCTTCGATTACTTTGTGCAACAGTTTGCGCAGGTGACCAATCCGCCACTCGATTCAATTCGCGAAGAGGTCGTTACTTCGCTTAGCACCGGAATCGGTCCAGAACTCAATCTGCTAGATGCAACACCAGAGCACGCACGTCAGGTAATCCTGCCTTTCCCGGTTCTCAATAACGACGAGTTATCACAGATTGCGCACATCGAAGAGCGACCAGGGCTCGGCAAAGCATTCCAGGCCGTCGGTTTGTATCGCATTGACAGCGGTTCAGAGGGGCTGGCCGCTCGAATCCGCGAGATCTTCACCGAGGTTTCCGAAGCAATTGATAATGGTGCGAACTACGTAATCCTCTCGGATCGCAATAGCAACAGCGACCTTGCTCCGATTCCATCGCTACTTCTAACTTCGGCGGTTCACCACCACCTCATCAGATCAGGCCTTCGAACTCGAGTTGGCCTAGTAGTCGAGGCGGGAGACGTTCGTGAGGTTCATCACGTCGCTGCCCTGATTGGCTACGGTGCAGCCGCGGTTAACCCATACCTGGCGATGGAAACCGTGGAGCACATGGTGAAGTCAGGCGTCATATCTGGGGTGACCGCGGAACAAGCAACCAAGAACCTAATCAAGGCGCTTGGCAAGGGTGTTTTGAAGATCATGTCGAAGATGGGAATCTCGACCGTGCAGTCATACGCGGGCGCGCAGGTCTTCGAAGCCATCGGGCTCAGCCAAGAACTAGTTGACACGTACTTCACAGGAACAACCAGTCAACTTGGTGGAATCGGTCTCGAAGTTATTCACGCCGAGAATTTGGCGCGACACGACTCGGCATACCCGCGAGCCGAGCGGGGAAACCCACACGAGTCACTCGAAACCGGCGGCGAGTATCAGTGGCGACGACAGGGCCCACCACACCTTTTCAACCCCGAGACGGTATTCAAACTCCAGCACTCAACTCGAACCAAGCAGTACGACATTTTCCGCGAGTACACCAAATCTGTCGACGACCAGGCCGAATCGCTCATGACACTTCGTGGTTTGTTTACCCTTCGCGAGGGTGTACGCCCACCGGTTCCACTCGACGAAGTAGAACCTATCGAATCGATCGTGAAGCGATTCTCGACCGGAGCGATGTCCTACGGCTCGATCAGTCCTGAAGCCCACGAGACTCTAGCAATTGCCATGAATCAACTCGGTGCCAAGTCAAACACGGGCGAAGGTGGTGAATCAGTCGAGCGTTTGCTTGACCCATCGAGAAGAAGCGCCATCAAACAGGTCGCCTCTGGAAGATTCGGTGTCACCAGCATGTATTTGACCCACGCTGACGACATTCAAATCAAGATGGCGCAAGGTGCAAAGCCTGGCGAAGGTGGGCAGCTCCCTCCTACGAAGGTTTACCCGTGGATTGCCCGTATTCGACACGCAACACCGGGTGTCGGTCTCATTTCACCTCCACCTCACCACGACATTTACTCGATTGAAGATTTGAAGCAACTGATCTTCGATCTCAAGCGCGCTAACCGCGATGCGCGCATCCACGTGAAGCTTGTGTCTCAGGTGGGCATCGGAACCGTTGCTGCCGGAGTCGCGAAGGCAAAGGCAGACGTGATTCTCGTCTCTGGCCATGACGGAGGCACGGGAGCTAGCCCGCTGAATTCGCTCAAGCATGCCGGCACACCTTGGGAACTTGGGCTGGCCGAGGCACAGCAAACGCTATT
>CAZXFZ010000016.1:12061-12340 GCA_964640285.1 uncultured Rhodoluna sp. | reverse complement strand
CGACGAATTCGAGTTGAATTGGGCCATCAATCAGCTAGGTCCGCGTGCCGAATACCGTTTCGCCAAGCCTTATCCAAAGAACGGAACTGCGGCATTCGAGTCGGCCGATGCCGAACTTGAGGACTTCCTGCACCTGTATTTGGCCAACCGCGGTGTGCTTCTGACGCCGTTCCACAACATGGCCCTGATGTGTCCAACCACAACCAAGGATGACGTCGATCGGCACAACCTGGTGTTCCGCGAGGCGATTGCGGAGTTGGTTAGCGCCTAGCACCGACA
>CAZXFZ010000016.1:9468-12051 GCA_964640285.1 uncultured Rhodoluna sp. | reverse complement strand
TCCTGCCTTGAGCTAGAAAGGAAAGCGGCCGAGCACCTTGCCCGGCCGCTTTTAGCTTTCTTGACTCTGGCAAACTAGCCGTCGCGAGTTAGGCGTCGGTAGGTTGAACGGTGCGGCTTTGCGGCATCTGGCCCGAGTCGAGCAATTTTGTTCTCTTCGTAGGCTTCGAAGTTTCCTTCGAACCAGTACCACTGGTCTGGCTTGTCGTCGGTTCCTTCGTAGGCGAGGATGTGGGTGGCCACACGGTCAAGGAACCAGCGATCGTGGGTAATGACCACGGCGCAACCTGGGAATTCGAGAAGAGCATTCTCAAGGCTGGTTAGAGTTTCGACGTCGAGGTCGTTGGTCGGCTCGTCGAGAAGCAGCAGGTTTCCGCCTTGCTTGAGCGTTAGCGCAAGGTTTAGTCGGTTTCGCTCACCACCAGACAGAACTCCGGCAGGCTTCTGCTGGTCTGGCCCCTTGAAACCGAAAGCGGCGACATACGCGCGCGAAGGCATCTCCTGGTTTCCGACCTGCATGAAATCGAGTCCGCCCGAAACAACCTCCCAGAGGGTCTTGTTTGGGTCGATTCCGGCACGAGTTTGGTCAACGTAAGAAATCTTGACTGTTTCACCAATCTTGAGTTCTCCGCCATCGAGTGGCTCAAGCCCGGTGATGGTCTTGAAGAGCGTTGACTTTCCTACACCGTTTGGACCGATGACGCCAACGATTCCGTTGCGTGGCAGGCTGAAGCTCAGCCCGCTAATCAGTGAACGACCCTCGAAACCCTTCTGCAAGTTGTTGGCTTCGAGAACGATGTTGCCGAGTCGAGGACCAGCTGGGATTTGAATTTCTTCGAAGTCCAACTTTCTGGTGCGATCCGCTTCGGCGGCCATCTCTTCATACTTGGCGAGACGTGCCTTCGACTTGGTTTGGCGTGCCTTAGGCGACGAGCGAACCCACTCGAGCTCTTCGGCTAGGCGCTTGGCGAGCTTCGCATCCTTCTTGCCCTGAACCTCGAGGCGTTCGCGCTTTTTCTCGAGATAGGTCGAGTAGTTGCCCTCGTATGGGTAGGCGCGTCCTCGGTCGAGCTCAAGGATCCACTCGGCAACGTTGTCAAGGAAGTAACGGTCGTGGGTAACCGCCAGGACAGCACCCGGGTATTTGGCCAAGTGCTGCTCTAGCCAGAGCACAGACTCGGCATCAAGGTGGTTGGTTGGCTCGTCGAGCAGCAGCAGATCTGGCTTCTCAAGCAACAGCTTGCAAAGTGCCACGCGGCGACGCTCTCCTCCAGAAAGGTGAGTAACCGGGGTGTCACCAGGTGGGCAGCGCAGGGCATCCATGGCCTGCTCTAGCTGGTTGTCGAGGTCCCAGGCATCGAGGTGGTCGATTTGCTCTTGCAGAACACCCATCTCTTCGAGAAGTGCATCAAAGTCGGCATCTGGTTCGGCCATGAGGGCTGAAATCTCATTGAACCTGTCGAGCTTCTGCTTGGTCTCTTTAACGGCTAGCTCGACGTTACCCAGAACGGTCAGCGTCTCGTCGAGTGGCGGTTCCTGCATGAGCATGCCAACCGTGAATCCAGGAGTAAGACGTGCCTCACCGTTAGATGGCGTGTCGAGGCCTGCCATGATCTTTAGAACGGAAGATTTTCCAGCGCCGTTAGGGCCAACGACACCGATTTTTGCTCCTGGGTAAAACGCCAGGGTCACATCGTCAAGAATCACTTTGTCGCCGTGGGCCTTGCGAGCCTTGATCATCTGATAAATAAACTCAGCCATTGGATTTCTTTCGTTCCGAGTAGGTCGTCGCCAGACCGAAACGGCAGAGTGCCTGCAAGTCGGTCGGATTGTTCTCGACAAAGTTTATCCGACCGACCGGCTGGCAGTTCGAGAAGGTTACTTGCTGGCTTTTGGGCCACCATCAGCCATGACTGGTTCTTCGATGCCACCTGCCTCTTCAGCAGGGTCAGTTTCGCGCAGCATTACCGTTCGCGTGAATTCGGATGTGCCCCAGGCGAGATCGTGGCCAATCGAGTCGCTTTCAATTTCGACCGAGGTTCCGGCTCGCTCGCCGTTGTCCCAGTCACGCACCCTAAGTTTGCCCAGCACGCTAACTCGATCGCCCTTTGAAATCGAAGTGGATGCGTTGATGGCCAGCTGACGGAATGCGGTGACGGTGTACCAGTTGGTCTCGCCATCAACCCACTTGTTTTCTTTGCGGTCGAAACGTCGTTGCGATGAAGCCAGGCGGACCGAAGTGATCGGAAGGCCGTCTTGAGTGACCAGATGGCGCGGGGTGGTCGCGACCAAACCTGTCACGCTCAATTGCTCTGTCATGGAAATTGCTCCTTGTCATAGATGTTGGCCGATTTGGCCGACAAGAAACAGATTTGCCGAGCGATTCCCAATCAAACGGCTGCGATGAAAAACTGTGGAAAACCGCCCGAAAGATGGCTAGCGGGCGTACTGGGCGAACTTTGCTCGCACCTTGGCCATCTTCGGTGCAACCACGGCGTTGCAATAGCCCTGCAGCGGGTTTTTGGCGAAGAAGTCCTGGTGGTATTCCTCACCAACCCAGAAGGTTTCGATTGGGTTTAGCTCG
>CAZXFZ010000016.1:0-9458 GCA_964640285.1 uncultured Rhodoluna sp. | reverse complement strand
CCCCAAATCTCTTTGGCTCGCTCGAGGGCATCCTCGAATAGTTGACGCTGCTGGTCGTCAGCATAGAACATGGCTGATCGATACTGCGGGCCGACATCCGCACCCTGCCGGTTCAGCGTAGTGGGGTCATGCAGTGTGAAGAAGATGTCGAGAATCACTTCGGGGGAAATCACTGCGGGGTCAAAGATGACTTTGGCTACCTCTGCGTGACCAGTGTTTTTCTCGCAGACTTGCTCATAACTCGGGTTATCGACGTGGCCACCCATGTAACCCACGACAACATCCTGAACGCCGTTGAATTGCATGTAAGAACTGTCGAGACACCAGAAGCAGCCACCGGCCAAAACGAATTCAGTCATGTCTCTAGCCTAGGCTGAGAGCATGAGTTACGTTGCCGATCCAACCAGATACGAGGATGCCCCATTTCGTCGAACCGGGCGTTCGGGACTCTTGCTACCAGAAGTTTCACTTGGGCTCTGGCACAGCTTCGGCGACATCGATGACTTCGAGACCCAGCGGGCTATCCTGCGACGTGCCTTCGACCTCGGAATAACCCATTTTGATCTGGCCAACAACTACGGCCCACCGTATGGTTCGGCAGAGTCAAACTTCGGCAAGCACATGGCGGCAGACTTTAGGCCGTATCGCGATGAGCTAATCATTTCGAGCAAGGCTGGATACGACATGTGGCCGGGGCCTTACGGAGAATGGGGCTCGCGCAAATATCTTCTGGCTTCGCTTGACCAGAGCCTCAAGCGAATGGGGCTCGATTACGTCGACATTTTCTATAGCCATCGCCCAGACCCAAACACTCCCCTGGAAGAGACCATGGGCGCACTGGCCACCGCGGTTCAGTCTGGCCGTGCCCTCTATGTAGGAATCTCAAGCTACTCGGCCGCCGACACGGTCAAGGCACATTCCATTTTGCGCGAGATGGGCATCCCGCTGCTCATTCACCAACCTCGCTACAACATGTTCGACCGCTGGATTGAGCGCGATCTGCTCGATGAGCTCGGCCGTCTGGGTGTTGGTTGCATCGCATTCTCGCCGCTGGATCAGGGTCGACTGACCAGCAAGTACCTCAGCGGCAGCATTCCACAGGGATCACGAGCCGAGCGCGCCTTCTATTTGAAGCCTGACTTTCTGACCGATGACTACCTGAAGCACGCAAACGCTCTGAACGAAATTGCCGCCGCACGAGGGCAGAGTCTGGCACAAATGGCGATCAGTTGGGTTCTGCGCCACCCGCAGATGACGAGTGCCTTGATTGGTGCCTCGAGCGTGAAGCAGCTCGAAGAGAGCCACGCCGCGATTTTTGCGCCTAAGTTCACGAAGGATGAGCTAGCCGCAATCGAACCGCATGCGCTCGACGGGTTTGGTCGAAGCTAAGTGAACTTTTCACCTGCTGGCTCGAGGCTTTCGGGCGCCCCGCTAGGCGTGACCTTGGCCGTGCTCGGCACGATTTTGTTTGGACTCAACGCCAGCACAACGAAGATTGTCATGGCGACCGGAATAACCCCGGGCCAAATCGTAGGCTTCCGGTCACTCTTTACAGCTTTGCTAGCTGGCATCGCGGTTCTTCTGATCAACCCAAGAAACCTCAAGGTTCAACGCAGCGAGATTCTGCCGCTGCTGTTTTTCGGAGTTTTCGGTGTCGCCCTCATGCAGTGGTCGTACTCGGTAGCCGTGCAGCTTTTGCCGGTTGGCATTGCCCTGCTGATTGAATACACGGCAATCGTCTGGGTGCCACTGGCTTCATTCCTGCTGTTTCGTGAGCGGTTCAGGCCTGTTCTCTGGGTGGGTGTAGCGCTGGTCTTAGTTGGCCTAGCCGTGGTCTCGCAAGTTTGGGCAAGCAATCTCAACCCAGTCGGCATCCTTGCGGCATTCGGTGCTGCCGCCTTCTTGAGCATCTACTTCATCATGGGTGAGCGAACCCAGCGCACTCGCGACGCATACTCAACGCTGTTTTACACAATGCTCATCTCGGCGATTATGTGGTCGGTGATCAACCCTTGGTGGGTTGGCACGTTCGACGACATCTCGGCGAGTGTCGATCTCACCGGCAATCTGACCGGCATTCAGGTGCCAATTTGGCTTCTGGTGGTCTGGATCGGCGTCGCTGGGTCGTTTTTGCCGATGCTGTTTAGCTACTTGGCAATGCGCCTGATTCGCCCGGCAATTATGGGCATTATTGGCACCTCAGAAGTTCTTTTTGCGTTCTTGTTCGGCTGGCTTTGGCTGGGTGAGACAATTGGAACGCTTCAGGCCATCGGCGGTTTGTTAGTGATAGCGGGCATTGTGATTGCCCAGAATTCGAAAGGTAAGCCAAGTGGCCTCAATTGAATTGACCAAAGAGAACTTCGGTGAACACATCGTCTCAGACGGCATCACCATGGTTGATTTTTGGGCCGAATGGTGTGGCCCTTGCCGCCAATTTGGGCCGATTTTCGAAGAAGCCTCCAACCGCCACCCAGACATCAAGTTCGGCAAGGTAGACACCGAGGCAGAGAAGGAACTCGCCGGTGGGGCCGGAATCAGCTCGATTCCTACACTTATGGTTTTTCGAGAGGGCATCCTGCTTTACAACCGCCCCGGAGCTTTGCCACCCGCCGCACTCGAAGAGCTAATCGCGGCTGTTCGTGACCTCGACATGGATGCGATTCGCGCCGAAATTGCGGCAAAACAGACTGGCGAAGTAGATTCGTCTAAGCAGTAAATACGCTTCGGGAGTAGCCGCGTCCTCGCCATCCGACCCAAACGACGCGGGCAGAAGGTAATGCAACGATGCACAAGCCAACGGTTGAAACCGCCGCGCTGCGCGAGCACATTCTGACCTATGCTCGCACCCGAATGGGATACGAGACTCCCCCGCTAGATTCACCCCAAACACTCGAATGGCTGCGCGAGAATGCTGGCCAAACCATTACTCCAGAGGGACTCGGTGGCATGCGAGCGCTCGGAGTGTTTGCCGATGTTCTAGCTCCTTCTACGATTTCAACCGACCACCCCGGCTACCTCAGCTTTATTCCAACCGCGCCAACAGAGGCCTCGACCCTGTTCGACCTGGTGGTTTCAGCAAGCTCGATCTATGGCGGCTCGTGGCTCGAGGGTGCTGGTGCGGTGTACGCCGAGAATCAGGTGCTCAGCTGGCTAGCGGCTGAGGTTGGTTTGCCTGAATCTGCCGGTGGTGTGTTTGTTCAGGGTGGAACCCTCGGAAACCTCTCGGCTCTGGTTGCTGCACGTCATACTGCACGCGCCAACCGAGCCAAGGCTGGCTTGCCTCAACCCGAGCGCTGGAAGTTCGTTTGCTCGGCTGAAGCGCACTCCTCACTGAAATCGGCCGCGGCCGTAATGGATGTCGATGTAATCAAGGCTGATGTCGACCAAAACGGTCGCTTGCTTGGTTCAGCCGTCGAGGATGCGCTTGAGCGCGCAGGCGATGGCGTCTTCGCGGTGGTTGCCACCTCGGGCACCACGAATTTCGGCATCGTCGATGACCTCGACTCGGTGGGTCAGGTTGCCAAGGCTCACGGGCTCTGGTTTCACATCGATGGCGCCTACGGCCTAGCAGGCATACTGGCCCCAAGCACCAGGCACCTCTTCAATGGGTCAGAACGCGCCGACAGCTTTATCGTGGATCCGCACAAGTGGTTGTTTGCGCCATTTGACGCGTGCGCGCTGGTTTATCGCGAGCCCGAGCTGGCTCGCGCCGCCCACACCCAGCACGGCGACTATCTTGACGTTTTGACCGAGCGTGACGAGTGGAACCCCTCGGATTACGCATACAACCTCACCCGCCGAGTTCGAGGTTTGCCGCTGTGGTTCTCGCTGGCGACTCACGGCACCAAGGCATACTCAAAGGCGGTCGAGCAGAACATCGAACTGGCACACCGAATTGCCGACGAGATTCGGTCAAGACCTCACCTTCGACTGGTTCGAGAGCCGCAACTTTCGGTTGTTGTCTTCGAGCGCGAGGGTTGGCAACTCTCGGATTACGAACGCTGGAGCGAGAAGTTGCTTGCCGACCAGATTGCATTCGTGGTGCCAAGCTCGCACAACGGCAAGCCAAACACCCGTTTCGCAATCGTCAATCCAGAAACCAGCTATGAGTTGCTATTGCAGATTCTTGACAGCATGGAAACCCTCGGAGGAAACCAGTGAAGTTAACCGTTGCCCCAGCCCTGCCATCGCTAAGCCGCGTAAAGCCGGCCACTCGCGAGCCGCTTCGCATTGGTCTCGTTCAAACAAAGTGGCACGCCGACGCGGCAGAGCACCAGGATGCGCTTCGCGCAGGCATCAAGCTCGCCGCTGAAGCAGGTGCAAAAATCGTGTTCCTGCAAGAGCTGACGCTAAGCCGCTACCCCGCCGATGTTCGCCCGGCCGGCGTGCCAAACGCGACCGCCGAGCAGCTTGATTCAGGCCCAACCGCTCAGTTTGCACGCCGGGCTGCCCAAGACTTCGGCGTTTGCGTGCACGCATCCCTGTTCGAATATGAAGACCTGGCAGACGGCCGCGGCTGGAACACCGCAATCATCGTTGACCCCGCCGGTCAGATTGTTGCCAAGACTCGCAAGTTACACATTCCCGTGACCGCCGGCTACTACGAAGACCAGTACTTCACGCCAGGACCAGCCGATGGTGAACCGTATCCGGTCTATGAGCTGGAACTCGCTGGCACTCAGGTAAACGTTGGTTTGCCAACCTGCTGGGATGAGTGGTTCCCCGAGGTTGCCCGAAATTACAGCCTTCGCAACGCCGAAGTTCTGGCATACCCAACCGCAATCGGAAGCGAACCAGATCACCCAGAATTCGACACCGAACCGCTCTGGCACAAAGTCATCGTGGCCAATGGAATCGCCAACGGCACGTTCATGGTCGTGCCAAATCGCTGGGGAAACGAGGGCAGCCTGAACTTCTATGGCAGCAGCTTCATTTCAGACCCTTATGGTCGAGTGCTGGCCCGCGCGGCCCGTGAGGGAGATGAGGTTTTGGTAGCTGACCTGGATCTCGACCAGCGCCGCGACTGGCTCGATCTGTTCCCATTCCTTGCCACCCGCCGACCCGACACCTACGACATGCTTACCGAGCCAGTCGTCAACCGCCGCACCGAAAATGGCGATGGCGAGTTTGGCGGAATCGCTGGAGTTTCATACTGACCATGACTCAGTCACCGTTTGTGATGCCTGCCGAATGGCAACCGCACAGCAAAACCTGGATGGCCTGGCCTTCTTCGGGTTACACGTTGGGTGAATCGGCGGATGATCACCAGGAGGCTCGCGCAACTTGGGCTGCGGTAGCAAACGCGATCGTTCGCTTTGAACCGGTTTCGATGCTCTGTGAAGCGAGCGACATGGTGATTGCTCGCGACTACTTGGATCCCGCCGTCGAACTGATCGAGGCCGAACTAGACGATGCGTGGATGCGCGATATCGGCCCAACCTTTGTGCGCAACCGCCAAACCGGTTCGCTCGTTGCAGCAAACTGGATCTTCAACGGTTGGGGTGCCCAATCTTGGGCTACCTGGGCCAAGGATGCGCAAATCGCCCGATTCATCGGTGAATACGAAGGGTTCTCGGTCGAGGACAGCTGGTTGGTGAACGAGGGCGGCGGCATACACGTAAACGGTGCCGGAACCGTGCTGCTGACCGAAACCGTTCAGCTGGGCGAAGGCCGAAACGCGGGCCGAAGCAAGCAAGAGGTTGAGGCCGAGATTCACCGCATCCTTGGAACCACGGAGGCCATCTGGATCAAGCGTGGCCTCACTCGCGATTATGACGAATTCGGCACCCGTGGACACATTGACATCGTGGCCTGTTTCGCTGACGAATCGACGATCTTGTATCACGACCAACAGAATCCCGAGCATCCTGACTTTGAAGTCAGCCGTGAAGTTCGCGAAACCCTCGAAGCTGTGGGCAAATTCAAACTGATCGGGGTTCCGGCCCCAAAGGTTTTGCGCGACGACCCTGAAGACGAACAGAGTTGGGTCGACTACTCATACATCAACCACTACATCTGCAACGGCGCGGTAATCCTCTGTGCGTTCAACGATGCAAACGACGAGGTTGCGAAGCGAATCCTGCAGGATGCCTACCCCGGCCGCGAGATCGTGCTGGTAGATGCCAGACCGCTGTTTGCCCGCGGAGGCGGCATCCACTGCATCACTCAGCAGCAGCCGCGCTAGCTAGGCTCGGTGTCGAGCAACGGCGTAACGAACCGGATGATTGTGTGGCCGAAGCTCTAGCCAAATTGCGATGAGCACCACTGGCATCAAAAGATCAGTCACAAAGAATATTGGGTAGTCGGCTAGATACCCCGTGTACCACTTGCCCTCGACGATTGCCAACGACACGTGATTCACAATTAACGAAAGTGGCCACAGAGCAGCCGTGATTGGCAATAACGACAAGACCCTCTGATTGCCGAGCGCGAAGAGGCTGAAAATCACAATCGGTGCGTTCGCAAGCAAGAGCCACGCGAACACCAAAACCGTCAACAGAGTTGCCCTTGCCGCATTCGCATACTCGAATGGGTTGAAAAGGAAGAACGTCGGATACGTAGCGACGACGAGCCAGAAAGTGACCGTGAGGAATGCACCGGTAGTCACCAGAAGTGCTCGAATTGTGGCTGGTCGAATTTGACCTGAGGTTGTAGTCACGGGTTTCCTATCTAGTAGTCGCAAACAACGATCCAACGTGATCCAGCAAGGTTGTGCCACGCATAAACTCCCGAGCCAACTTGACCCGGCACCGTGCACGGACCCCCGATGTTTGGCTCAAAATTCTGCAATGGATTTACGTAAATTACTCCGTTTGTCGAGCCGATTTGCACCGCGTATCCAAGCTGGATTATTCGCCCGTTGCCTGGCCGCACATCGGTGAGAGTGCCGTTACCGTCTAAATAGAGTGGGGCTCCAGGCAGCATGCCATTCGTGTTTAGGTCATTGACCAGGCCGTATGTGGTCACGTAGCCGGCCGCGCCCGGAGCGATGTCTTGGGTCAAGACCCCAATCACGCTGGATGCAGTTGGCATGCTCGAGTTATCCGCATACTCAACAGTCATCAAACGCCCTTGCGCCCCGGTGACTCTGACCGCTCTTCCGTTCAAAAGCGTGGATGCGGTTGAGTTCACGACTCGTTGAACCGACTCTTGCCCGATTTGAAGAGTGACTCCGCCACCGATTCCTTGCAGGTTTAAGGTGCCAGCTTCGGCATTCCAAACGAGTCGTCCGGGTGCATCGGCAGCAGCCGTTGACGGATTGAATTGCAGGTAATCGAGACTTCCGAGCCTCGTGAAAGCGTCGAGGTCAAGACTGATGGACTTGGTATTTGCGTCATAGATCAGGGGCGACAAAGCCGAAACAACACCTGTCGGACCGATTGGTCCTGTTGCGCCAGTTGCACCCGGCAAACCCTGGGGCCCAGTTGCTCCTGGGGAACCGGCTTGGCCGGTGGCCCCCGCAGGGCCTGTGGCTCCTGGTGGGCCTTGAGCACCTGTTTCACCAACGGGACCCTGAATGCCCTGCTTACCCTGCGGACCTGCTGGACCAATTGGCCCCATCGGACCTACCGGTCCGCGCGCTCCGGCAGGACCTGCTGGTCCCTGTGCGCCATCGAGTCCATCTTTGCCGTCAACACCGTCTTGTCCGTCGACACCGTTTGTGCCATTTTCACCAGGCCCCGCTGGCACCCCAGCCGCATCGAGGCTCTCGTGCACGAGAACGTATCCCTGAATTGATGCCGCAGAAATTCCAGCCACTGACCCGATTGCAACAAATACAGTAAGCGCGATTGAGGCTGCGCGAGACTTGCTCGGTTCTGATGCGAACCCGTACTCTCCCCTCACCGCAACTCACTAGGAGTCTACGGCAGAGAAGGGTTACAGCAACTAAGCAAGAACGTCAGCGACCGCAACCAGCGGCATTCCGAAAGCCTGCGCCACACCAGGGTAAGTTACTTTGCCCTCATGAACGTTGAGACCCTTCGCGAGCGACTCGTCAGCGGCCAAGGCTGCTTTCCAACCCTTGTCGGCCAGAGCCACAACATATGGCAGAGTCGCGTTGGTCAATGCACGGGTCGAAGTTGCAGGAACCGCGCCAGGCATGTTCGCCACGCAGTAGTAGATGCTGTTGTGCACGTTGAAGGTCGGGTTGTCGTGAGTGGTTGGCTTTGAGTGCTCAAAGCAGCCACCCTGGTCAATCGCGATGTCAACCAGAACCGAGCCCGGCTTCATGTTGCGAACCATGGCGTCGGTAACCAGCTTCGGTGCCTTTTCGCCAGGGATCGAGCATCGAGTTCGCGCAGCTTAGGTAGCGAGATATCGATAACTGTGACGTCGGCCTGCATTCCCAGAGCCATCGTCGCGGCGTGCTCACCAGCAACACCACCACCGATAACAACAACCTTGGCCTTAGGCGCACCAGGCACGCCACCCATAAGAACTCCAGCGCCACCCTCAGACTTCATTAGTTGGAAAGCACCGATTTGAGCGCTAAGGCGACCGGCAACCTCACTCATCGGCTGCAGCAGCGGCAAGGCGCGGTTTGGCAACTGAACAGTTTCGTAAGCAATTGCAGTGGTGCCCGAGTTGATGATGGCGTCGGTGCACTCACGCGAGGCTGCGAGGTGCAGATAAGTGAATAGAACCTGCCCCTTGCGCATGCGGTGGTATTCGGCCGCGATGGGCTCCTTAACCTTGAGCACCAAATCTGCAGATGCCCAGACGTCGTCGGCCGAAGCAAGAATTTCAGCACCCTCAGCCATGTAGGCCTCATCGCTGAAACCCGAGCCAAGTCCGGCACCGGCTTGGATCTGCACGGCGTGGCCGCGGCGAACGAGTTCGTGCACACCAGCAGGCGTAATGGCAACGCGGTTTTCGTTGTTCTTGATTTCAGTTGGGATACCGACTCGCATGAGCTCTCCTTTGTTCTGTGCGATCTCTCGCCCACCCGGTCGAATTTGCTCGGCGGGCATTCCAAGAAGTTTTGCAGAAATTCGCTACTAAAGTGCATTAGGTCGAATAAAATTCGACATAGAACTAAAAATCTGGTTGATTATTCAGAAACGAGGCCAAAATTGGCTAGCACTCCGAAGATTCTTCATCCGCTTGATGAGGTTGATCAAATACTCGTTCGCGAACTCCAAGCAAATGCCCGAATCACCAACGCTGAGCTCGCTGAAATCGCGGGTATCGCGGCCTCGACCTGCGTTGCACGCGTGCGCAACCTGGTTCAGTCAGGAGTGATCACCGGGTTCACGGCAGAGGTATCCCCTAAGGCTTTGGGGCTCGAGCTCGAAGTGCTAATTTCGGTATCCCTGCGTGCTGGCGCCAGAGCCAACCTTTCGAGCTTCATGACCGAGATGCGTGCATTGCCTGAAGTAATCCAAGTTTTCTTTCTTGGCGGCTCTGAAGACTTCATCGTTCACTTAGCCGTTAGAGACAGTGCCCACGTTCGCGAC
>CAZXFZ010000015.1:0-12405 GCA_964640285.1 uncultured Rhodoluna sp. | reverse complement strand
CCATTTCTCACGGCTTCAAAGATGTCAGTCACAGCATCGAACTGTTCGGAATTTGCGGTGATTGTGGCGTGTCAGGTTGAGTTTTCTAAATCAAGACTTGCTTTACTACCCCCGTCTCTCCTAAACTTGTGGGGTTGCACGGGCTTAGGCCCTAACAATCCCCAACATAAGCTTCGGGTAAACACGCCCCTAGGAGGAGAAATGGCAGCCTACTGCCAGGTCACTGAGACTGGTCCACAGTTCGGTCACAAGGTTTCGCACGCTCAGAACAAGACCAAGCGTCGCTTCGACCCGAACATCCAGAAGAAGACCTACTTTGTTCCATCCATGGGACGCAAGGTGACCCTGAACGTTTCCGCACGCGGCATCAAGGTAATTGACGTTC
The DNA here is from genome assembly GCA_964640285.1 of uncultured Rhodoluna sp. Taxonomy (GTDB): domain Bacteria; phylum Actinomycetota; class Actinomycetes; order Actinomycetales; family Microbacteriaceae; genus Rhodoluna. Next base: position 12,020 of record CAZXFZ010000015.1, on the reverse strand, counting down.
GCGGCATCGAGTCCGTAATCGCTGAGCTAGTGGCTCGCGGCGAGAAGATCTAGGAAGATACAGATGGCCAAGGACAAGGACATCCGTCCAATCATCAAGCTGAAGTCGACCGCCGGCACTGGTTTCACCTACGTGACCAAGAAGAACCGTCGCAACGACCCAGACCGTCTCGTTCTGAAGAAGTACGACCCAGTTGTACGTCAGCACGTCGAATTCCGCGAGGAGCGCTAAGAATGGCTAAGAAGAGCAAGATTGCCCGCAACGAGCAGCGCAAGGTTGTAGTTGAGCGCTACGCCGCAAAGCGTCTCGAGCTGAAGAAGGCTCTCGTTGACCCAAACAGCACCGACGAGCAGCGCGAAGCCGCTCGCCTCGGCCTGCAGAAGCTTCCACGCAACGCATCGCCAGTGCGCGTGCGCTCGCGTGACGCGATCGACGGCCGCCCACGTGGTGTGCTCAGCAAGTTCGGTGTATCACGTGTTCGCTTCCGTGACATGGCTCACCGCGGCGAGCTGCCAGGCATCACCAAGTCAAGCTGGTAAGCCCAAAATTCTCTCTCGAAGACCCCGCCCAAAGTGGCGGGGTTTTTGCTTTTGGGGTTAAAAAAGTGTGAATACCCCGAAAATCCGCGTCAAATCAAGGAAAAACCGTTACGCAACACGCCGAAACAAAAGAACTACATCCTTGTAATTCGTTGTAGTTTGTTCAGGACATCACGTCAATTCGTACTAAGTCCAGGAGGACCAAATGTCGTCACTAAACAAGAGCGAGCTCGTTGCAGCTGTTGCTGCAGCAACCGGCGAGTCACAGGCAGCAGTCAACCGCGTTGTTGACTCACTGTTCGAGACCATCGCAAAGACCGTTGGCAAGGGTGGCAAGGTTACCATCCCAGGCTGGCTGTCAGTTGAGAAGGGTCACCGTGCAGCACGCACCGGCCGCAACCCACAGACCGGCGCAACCATCCAGATCGCAGCTGCAAACACCGTAAAGGTTTCAGCAGGTTCGAAGCTGAAGGCTGCAGTCAAGTAAGTTTTCTTACTTTCCGCAAAAGGCGTCACCGCGAGGTGGCGCCTTTTGCTTTCGCCTAGGCTTAAGGCGTGACTCAATCACCAGCAAACCCCCTCGACCGATGGCGCATCGCGGCGCTCGGTCTAGCTGTGCTGGCTGCGTTGGTGCTGGGCACTGCCGCATCGGCAATCATCGGTGGAGTGGTCAAACCGCTTGCGGTTTCAGACCCGGGTGAATTTGTTCGCTGGGCGTATCCGATTGTTAAATCGCTGTTCAATGTTTCGGTGGCTGCAACCTTTGGAACTCTCGTGGTTGCCGCCTTCGCTCTGCCTGAGGGCAGCCGAGCTCTGCAACGTGCGTTGAACCTCGCTGCCGCCGCGGCATCCACCTGGGCGATTTTGGCTATGGCCAACATTTTGTTTACCTACCTCGCGCTGACCGGTTCGGCCTTCAGCGCAGATCAAGCATTCGGCGATTCGCTTTGGCTGTTTCTGACTCAGATTGAACTTGGCCAACTGCTCGGCTACAACCTGATTGCTGCGGCTGTGTTGGCAATCTTGGCGCTGACGGTCAAGCGTCTGAGCTGGGTTGCCGGGCTGGTGGTTTTGGCCGGTGCCGGAATTGTTCCGCTCGCTCTGATGGGTCATGCGGCTGGCAGTGCAAACCACTCGCTCGCCGTCAACTCGCTTGGCATGCACCTTGTGGGCATCTCGGTCTGGGTCGGCGGCCTCATTGCCGTGCTGGCCCTGCACAAGCTAGCCGAGCAAGAGAACCTGATTCGCCGCTATTCAACGCTGGCTCTGGTGAGCTTTGCACTGGTGGCCGTCTCTGGCGTGGGCTCTTCGTTCGTAGCGCTAGAGAAGCTCGAGAACCTCGCCTCGCCATACGGCCTGCTGGTTGGGCTCAAGGTTGGCGCATTCGTTTTGCTGGGGTTAGCCGGGGCGCGCTATCGCATCCACCTAATTAAGACCGGTGAGACCCAGCGCAAACCAATCATGCTCAAGCTGCTGGTGAGCGAGCTGCTGGTTATGGCAGTCACCATGGGCATCGCAACCGGTTTGGCCAAAACTGCGCCGCCGCTCGAAAACAAGACCTTCATTCCGACGCCTGCCCAGATTCTTACCGGCGAACCGCTGCCACCCGAGCTAACTGCCGAGCGCTGGTTCACCGCGACCAAGATTGACCCACTCTGGGCGTTGATCGTGGTGTTTGGCATCGGGCTTTACCTGTTCGGCGTGAGACGGCTGCGCAAGCGCGGAGACAGTTGGCCAATGGGCCGAACGGCATCCTGGATTGCTGGCATGCTCGGGCTGCTCTATGTCACTAACGGGGCTGTGAATGCCTATCAGGCCTATCTGTTTAGTGCGCACATGATCGGCCACATGATTCTGGCCATGGTGATTCCAGTGTTGTTGGTGCCGGGCGCCCCTGTGACACTGATCATGCGTGCAACCGAGAAACGCGATGATGAATCTCGCGGCTTGCGCGAGTGGGTGCTGTGGGCGGTTCACACCAAGTATGCCCAGTTCGTAGCCCACCCGGTCGTGGCTGCCGTGCTGTTCGGCAGTTCGCTGGTCACCTTCTACTACACACCACTGTTCGCCTGGGCCACCCGCGATCACCTAGGTCACCAGTGGATGCTGGTGCACTTCTTGATTACGGGATACCTGTTCGCACAGGCGCTTATCGGAATCGACCCCGGCCCTAAGCGGCTGCCTTATGCCGCTCGCGTGATCATGCTGATCGCCACTATGGCTTTCCACGCATTCTTTGGTCTGAGCCTGATGTCTGGAAGTGGTTTGCTGCTGGCCGATTGGTATGGCGCGATGGGTCGAACCTGGGGCGAGCCACCGCTGATGGACCAGCACACTGGCGGTGCGGTTGCCTGGGGCATCGGCGAGATTCCGACGGCGATGCTGGTAATTTTCGTTGCCGTGCAGTGGTTTAGAAACGACCAAAAAGAGGCCAAGCGGCTTGACCGAGCCAGCGACCGAACCGGCGGTGCCGACCTCACGGCATACAACGAAATGTTGGCTAAACTGGCGGCTCATGACTCACCAAAGTCGGGTGGCTCAGACTCAACAAACTCAAGGGGGTAGCCGCTTTGTCGCTCACTCCCGTTGCCCTATCTGAAGAGCAGCAGCACCTCTTCGACTACATCGAAACCACCCAGAACAACATTTTTGTGACCGGTCGTGCAGGCACAGGCAAATCAACGTTGCTCGCATACTTCATCGAAAACACTCACAAGTCGGTGGCGGTTTGTGCCCCAACCGGTGTAGCCGCGCTGAACGTTGGTGGCGCTACCATCCACTCGCTCTTCACCTTGCCGCTCGGCCTGCTCGCCGATGTCGATATCTCGAAGCACCTGGGCCGCCGCACTCGCGAAGTGCTGGCCGGCATCGACACTCTGGTTATCGACGAGGTTTCGATGGTGAGTGCCGACCTGATGGATGCGATTAGCCGCGCGATGGGCATCGCCCGTGGCAAGCGCCGCGTTCCATTCGGTGGCGCGCAGGTTGTGATGTTTGGCGACCCATACCAACTCGCACCCGTGGTCGATGACGAGACCCGACCGTTTTTCTATGCGGGCGATTCGGGTGACGGGTATCGCAGCCCCTGGTTCTTCGACGCCCACGTGTGGCGGCAAACCGAGCTCGAGCGTTACGAGCTCAGCCAAATCTTTAGGCAGAGCGACGAGCGTTTCAAAGAGATTCTGAACGCGATTCGCGACGGCTCATGCACGCAAGCAATGCTCGATGAACTCAACGCTGCCGGAAACCGCTGGCCTCCGCACGAAGACGTGATCAAACTCGCCACCAACAATGCCCGAGTCGATTCGTATAACGCATCCCGACTGTCGCAGCTGACCACGCCGGCCAAGGTATTTCACGGCAAGTTTGCATCTGGCGATCAAAAGATCTTTGGCCGAGCCTTGCCTGCCGACCCGGCGCTGACCGTCAAGGTTGGCTCGCAGGTGATGTTCATCAAGAACGACGATGGCAACCTCAAGGATTCGGCTGGCAGCAGGATGCGCCGCTGGGTGAACGGCACCATCGGACACGTGGTTGCCCTGCCCGATCGCGGTGGAGTCAGCGTCAAGGTGGATGACGACATTTTCGAAGTGGGCGTTTCGACTTGGGAGAAAGTTAGATACGAGGTCGAGCAGGAGTTCGACGAAACCACCCAGAAGTGGCGTGACGTGGTGGTGCCTCATGTGCTCGCCGAATATCAGCAGATTCCTCTTCGCCTGGCTTGGGCCGTCACGGTGCACAAGTCGCAGGGGCAGACCTACAACGAGGCGCAAATTGACATGGGTCAGGGTGCATTCGCACCCGGGCAAACCTATGTTGCACTGAGTCGCATTCGCTCGCTCGAGGGTCTTTATCTAACCCGCGCGATTCAGCTGCGCGATATTCAGGTCGACCCCGACGTGATTCGGTTCATGACCGAGCACAAGCAGATCACATCGAAGCTGTTTTAGCGGCGGCTATTCCACCAGTTGATCGGCACCTCGACGCGACGCGACCAGAAGTCTTCGTTGTGACCGGTGCCGAACTCAACTTGCGCGATGAAGTCTCGATCGCGCTTGAAACCGCGAGACTCTAGTCTGGCAATCGCACGATCGTGGAACGGTTCGTAGCTGGCATCCAGGTCAAGGTCGCCGCGGTCGGTCCAGACCAGGTGCTTGCCATCGGCGGGCAAGTGATCGATCAACCAATCCACCAGCTCGTCGCCACCGATTACCCAGTGGGTTGAATAGGCCAGTGCGGCTCCGAAAACTTGCGGGTATCGACCCATCGCATACAGCGAGGCAAGACCTCCCATGCTCGAGCCTGCGATAGCCGTGCGCGAAACATCGAGCCTCACGCCGTAGCGTTTTTCGAGACTCGGCAACATGTTCAAAACCACGTCGTCGATGTATGCGTTGCCCTCGAGCTGAGTTGATGGCGGCTTGATTTCGGCGGGAACCGCATCCCACAGGTGATCGCGTCCCTGCATGAAGTCTTCCGGAGCGAGTTCGTTTAGTCGAAAGACGGTGTCTTTGAGGTGCACCGAAACGATCAGCGGCAAACGACCCTTTGAGTCGGGCAGGATGCGCCCAGCTTCGATGGCCTCGAGCACACCCCAGTTTTGCCCATTCCAGGTTTTGGCTCGCGACAGCAGATAGTTCTGTGCGTCGTGGGCAATCAGAACCGGTGTCTCGGCGTCTATCTGGTTGGGCACCCAGGCCAGGTAGCGGCGGCCGTTTACCTCGAACTCATCCAGGCGGCCCTTGGTTGTGTGCTCGCCGTTGCGAACCTTGGCCAGGTGCAGTTCGCGAATTGCAAGATAGAGCGGAAAAACGAACGCGATTGCTGTGACGAATCCGAGCAGAATGAGAATCCAAACCCGACGGATGCCGTTTCGGCGCGAATCGATGATGATGAACGCAACCGCAGCCACCGCTGCAATCAGAAGATCAGCGCTAGCGACCCAGTCAGCCGGGGTGGTGAACCAGGCATCGAGATAGTTCTCGCCGGCCATTACCGCTTGGGCGTTGAACACCCATGCCGTAACCAAGCCAAGACCTGCCAGAATAAAGAAGAACAGAGCACGCTTATTCATATGTGCAGTCTGTCACAACCCTGAACGGATTCACATGAATCGTCTCGCGACCTTCGTGACCAAGCGAAGCAAGCTGGCCCTGTTTGGCTTCATCGCGCTAATTGCAGTCTCAACGATTTGGGGCTTCCAGGCTTTTGCGGGCCTGAAGGGCGGCGGGTACGACGACCCGAAGTCCGATTCGGCCGAGGTCTGGAACGTGCTGCGCGACACCTTTGACAGTCAAGAATCCGAAGTCATCGGCATCGCCGATTTCGGCAGCGCAGCAAGCGAGACCAGCAACAAGCTGCTGGTGCAGTCACTGCTCAAAGAGATCGAGCAGGTCGATGGCGTGGTTGGCACCAAGTCGTACTACACGATGGGTGAACCAGCCAGCCTCAAGAGCACCGACGGTCAGGCAGTCTATTTCTTTGTCGATCTAGATGACGAGGCCTCCCAAGCCACTCTGGCTCAAGAGATTGTGAATAAGTTCGACGGCAAATTCCAAACGGCCGAGGTTCACTTTGCCGGCTTTGCTGCGGTAACCAGCGAACTGAATGAGTCGATCAAGCACGACATCGTGCGGGCTGAACTTATCGCCGTACCAATCACTTTGATTCTGCTGACCTTTGTCTTTGGATCTCTGGTCGCCGCCGGACTGCCGTTACTGGTTGGTGGCCTGGCAATTTTGGGTTCGTTCTTCTTTATGTGGATCTCCACTCAGGTGACCGATACTTCCATTTTCTCGATGAACCTGATTACCGGTCTCGGCCTTGGTTTGGGTATTGACTACGCGCTGCTGATGGTCAATCGATTTAGAGAGGAACGCAAGCGGGGTCGAGCGGTCGATGAGGCTGTGCGAGAAACTGTATTGACCGCTGGTCGAACGGTCGTGTTCTCAGGTCTAACCGTGGCGGTAGTGTTGCTGGCTTTGACAGTGTTCCCGCAGTACTTCTTGCGTTCGTTTGCGCTGGCCGGTTTCGTGGTCGTGATTCTCGCGGTGCTCGGCGCAATCATTGCGTTGCCGGCTCTGCTCAACCTGCTCGGTGATCGAGTCAACCGTCTTCGTGTGATTCGTGGCGACCTTGCTCCTAAGGATTCGGGTGCTTGGGCCTCACTTGCCAAGTTCGTGATGAAGCGTCCGCTGAGCATCCTGGTGCTCACCAGCCTTGCCCTAGGTGGTTTGGTTGCGCTCGGCAACGGTGTGCAGTTCGGCCAGGGCGACGACAGCATCCTGCCTAAAGATAACCGGGTCGTAGTCGCGAACGACATCGCTCGAGAGCGCTTCTCGGGTCGTGAGGCATCCCCGGTTGAAATCATCGCAATTGGTGCAACCAACGATGAGCTGCTTGCCTACACCACCGAATTGAGCAAGCTGGATGCCGCAATTCGTGTGCAGAGCCCGCTCGGCATCACCCAAGACGGTGTGCTCGACGAGGGCTACTCAGTGGCCTTTGCCGAATACACGGTTGGCGACGAGCAGCGCATCCAGCTGATTCACGATGTTGAGCCGCGCTCGCCAGAAGGCGTCGAGCTCACCAAGGTGGTGCGCGAGGTCAAACACGACGGTTTTGAGGTGCTGGTTGGTGGCGGTGCTGCCACCTATGCCGATTCGCTTGCTGGCATCGAACGAAATCTGCCGCTAGCCGCAGCCTGGATCATTCTCTCGACCCTAGTGCTCTTGTTCCTGTTCACGGGTTCGGTGATTTTGCCAATCAAGGCTGTGCTGCTGAACTTTGCTTCTCTCGGTGCGACTCTGGGCTTCTTGACCTGGGTGTTCATGGGCGGTCATCTCAAGTGGCTAATCGGCGACTTCACAGTGACCGGCACCATCGATGCCTCGACCGTGGTTCTCATCGCTGTGGTCGCCTTTGGCCTATCGATGGACTACGAACTGTTCTTGCTGAGCCGCATAAAGGAACAGCACGATGCCGGCAAGGGCACGACCGAGTCGGTTGCGGTTGGACTTCAACGTTCGGGTCGAATCATTACCGCCGCGGCGTTGGTGCTTGCGGTGACCTTCGCCGGCTTCATCACCAGCGGGGTGACCATTATCAAGATGCTGGGTCTCGGCATCGCATTCGCGATTCTGCTGGATGCGACCGTCGTGCGCGCACTGCTCGTGCCTTCGCTAATGCGTCTGTTCGGCGAACTCAACTGGTGGGCACCGAAGTGGATGCAGAAACTGCAGCGCAAGGCGAACCTAGATCACTAGGTCATGTTCAGGTTTGCGCTAACTCAGGTTGACTAGGCCCAGCCGAGTCGATCCTTGACTACCTGGGCTTGGTGCTTTTGAACTTCGGTGAGGTTGCCAACGGCTGCATCCAGCAAGGCTTCAAGAAGCAGTTCGCCGGCTTTGTCCACCGGTTTTTGCATCGCCGATTCAACACGAGCCGCGATTGTCGGGTACTGCAGCTCAAATCTTCTGAACCTGTTGAGATTGTCGGTTTTTGACTCGGTGCCTCGAATCGGGTGCTGCCAGTGGCGAATCAACCCGAGCAGGTTATTGATTGCCCAGCTGCGAACATGCTGACCGGCGATCAAGACCTCACCTCTGCGAGCACGGCCGACGCCGATTAGTAACTGACACAGAAACAGTTCGTATTCGCGGGCAGCATCAAATTCGATCACGTTTGACTTGTGTGACTCGGCTGCGGTCTTGTCGGCCATGGCCTGCATTCGCTTTTGAATATCGCCAGTCTTATCGAGCGTCACCAGAAACGCGTTAGCGGCTGCAATCTCTAGTTCACGATTTTCGAACACCGCAAACTCGAGCACGTGGCCATCTTGATAGACCACCTTGAGGCCGTGTGCCGTTTCGCGAGGGCGAATCACGATCTCGGTCGGGTTTGGCAGCCAGCTCAGGTCTTTGCGCAGAGCCTCGGCGCGGTCATTCTCAGTGACCACGAAGAAGTCGTGGTCGCTCCACTCGTCGAAACGCGAGTGATCTGCTGCCGACCCAACAAAGACCAAGCCGAGTGCATCAGGATGCGCCTTGAGGTTGGCAGTCAGTTGCTCTTCGAATTCGAGAAAAAGATCAAGAGTTTTCACCGTCTAAGTCTGCCCGATGAGTATTCATTTTCTTGAAATCCGCTAAGCCTCGGTTAGGGTCGATTCATGGTCAGAAAGAACGCTGAATATCGCAAGCTGTATCCATCGAAGTTCAAGTCGATGCCAACCTATGCGGCACTCACCCTGATGCTTCTGCTATTCGCTGGCGGGGTTATCCTGGGCAACGCAATTACTCTCAAGCCGGCACCGATTGTTCCCGGTGACGTCATGGTCGCGGGCCGCATCCTGACCATTGAAAACGACAACGCCACCATTCGTCTGGCCGGCGGAGGCGAATACAAGTTTTACTTTGCGAAAGACGGTGTGATTACCAGGAAGGTAGTTGTCGGGGACGAACTCAAGCCCGGCATGTATGTCGAATTCGCTATCGGGCTTGAAGGCCTGAAGGGTTATTACAACAACACCAAGCACCTGCAGTTAGTGACGGATGCGACACTCGTCGAATCGCCTGAATAGCCCAAGCCCAATCGCCCAAGCAGCCTCTGGGTCGGCGACTGGGTGCAGCGCTAAAATTTGACCATGCTTATGTCAGATCGCGATATTCGCGCCGAAATCGAAGCGGGCCGCATTGGGCTCGAACCACTCAACATGGAGCTGCTTCAGCCTTCATCGATTGACGTGCGTCTGGACCGATTCTTCAGACTTTTCGACAACCACAAGTACGCATACATCGACCCTCGCGAAGAGCAGGCCGATCTCACTCAACTGGTCGAGGTTGCGGCCGACGAGGCGTTTATTCTGCACCCGGGTGAGTTCGTGCTTGGCAGCACATACGAGTATGTGACCTTGCCAGACAACATCGCCGCTCGTCTCGAGGGCAAGAGCTCACTCGGCCGTCTCGGCCTGCTAACCCACTCGACGGCCGGTTTCGTAGACCCTGGCTTCAAGGGTCACGTGACCCTCGAACTGGCTAACGTATCGAACCTGCCGATCAAACTTTGGCCGGGCATGAAGGTCGGGCAGCTCTGCTTCTTCCAGCTGTCATCGGCTTGTGAGACTCCATACGGTTCGGCCAAGTACCTCAGCCGCTACCTTGGCCAGCGCGGGCCAACCGCTTCGCGTTCGTTTATGAACTTCCACATCACCGATGTGGGCAACGAACCTCTAGAGAAGTAGCCTCGAGCAATCCTCGAGCTAAACCTCGAACTTCGCACGTGCCGCCAGCAGAACCTGGCGGCTTGTGTGTTTCTGGGCGTACTTGTCGGCGGCTAATTCGCACAGGGCTTCGATTTCGCGAGCCATCACCCTCGACGCCAAGAACCTCGAGGTCAGGTTGGCAAACAAACCGAGCGCTCGCTTGAGTCGGTTGTGCCTCAGCCTGATGTGCGCAAACTCGTGCCAGAGCACCGCATCCAGTTCGGCCGCAGTCAGCGATTCGAGCGCTGCCGTCGAAATGACAATCACCTGCTTCTTGCCGAGTCCGGTTGCGAACGACAGCATTGCCGTTGAGTTGACCGAGCGGAATTCGATGCCCTGAAAATCATCGACTCTCTTGGTTGCTGCAACCAATCGAGGATGCGCCTCGCGGGCCGCAGACAACGCGGGCTCAAGTCTCAGGTTGATTAGTGCGAAGGTGATGCCGGCGAGGGCTAAAAGCACCCAGGGGCCGAAGTTGGCAAGCACCACAGCTTGCCACCTGCGGGAATCATCGATCGGGCCAATTGGTGCAGACAAATCTAACCAGGCCTGGATAACGCTCCAGATTGCGATCGTGAGTGCTGCCAGCGTCGCGATCAGCGATGCAGTTAGCAGCGCCACCCAGACAGCGATGCCCAGGGTGGGTCGTTTGCGAAACCGGCCTGGCAGAACTAGGGGAACCAGGGTTGTAATCAGAAGTGCGAACTCGAGCAGAAACGGAATGAGGATTACCGGAGCGCGCATTGATTCGGGCTTCTTTCCGGTCTTGATTCGTTGCGGGCTCGGCTAATCGGGCAGTGACTGGCGCAGTGCCTTTAGGGCTTCCGGGCTTAGGCCGCTGGCAAAGTGACTGAAGGCCAGAGCAGGGTTGTCAGACCCCGCAACGATCTCAAGCAGCATCGCGGCCGTGTGCTGCTCGCGAGTGGTTGTCGCATTGAACAGGTAGCCGCGCCCAGTCGCTGGCTGGCGTTCGACCAACCCCTTGTCGAGCAGACGGGTCAGCACAGTTAGCACAGTGGTCAGAGCAAGTTCAGAGTCTGTTGCTTCGTTTACGGCATCCAGAATCTCTTGCGAAGTCAGCCCCTTGCCAGTTGGCTGGGCATCCCAGAGGGCATCGAGCACCGCTGATTCGAGCTCGCCCTGCTGTCGAGAACGCTTAGTCATAGCGCTATTCTACGGAATGTCGAAACTTGTTGCAGCCGGGTTTGGGGCAGCGGCTAGTTTGACTCGAGCACTGCCGGTCGCGGGTTCACTCGCGAGAGCAAAATCGCGCCAACAATCAGGATCAGCATCAGGCCCCAGATTCCGTAGATCGTCGAACCCTCGCACCCGTTCAAAGCAGTGGCGACCGCGATAGTCGAGGCCCACATCGTGCCAGACAGGAACGAAACTGCTCGGCCAGTGGTCGGATAGAGACCGAACACCTCGCCCTCGCGACCCTTCGGTGTGAAACGCGATACAAAGGTTCTGCTGGATGCCTGAGCTGGTCCAACGAACAAGCAGAGAATGAGGCCAAAAATCCAGTAGGCGGTGGGTCCCATTGGTGCCGCAAAAAACAGTCCAACGCCAGCGCCAATCAAGCCAAACAAGGAGGCGAGAATCACATTCTTCGAACCGATACGGTCGTCTAGTAATCCACCTGCCGCCGCTCCCAGACCTGCGACCACATTTGCCGCTACGCCAAACATAAGTACGTCGGGAGTTTCAAAGCCAAAAGCCAAAGTTCCAAGAACAGCGCCGAAGGTGAATACGCCCGCCAGGCCGTCACGGTAAACCGCCGATGAAACCAAGAACTTGAAGGTGTCGGGCGCTTGCTGTTTGAGCGTTTTCAACTGCAGCCAAAGAGCCTTGTATGAACCAAGGATCGAAACCCTAGCGGTGCGCGACTGTGGTTGGATTTCGGGAACCTTGAAGATTAGAGGGAGTGCGAACACTGCAGTCCATACCGCGGCGAAGAGGAACACAAATCGGATGTTGAGTGAGCCATCCATTTGAGCAAAGAAATCGTTTCTGATGAAAGCGACTAGCGAGATGAGAAGAAGGATGATTCCACCCGCGTAGCCAAGCCCCCATGCGTAACCCGAAACTCGGCCGATGTTCTTTTCGGTTGTGACATCCTTCAACATCGCGTAGTAGTTGATGAAAGCCGCTTCCTGCACGATTGACCCAAGTGCATACAACACAAGCCCAAACATCAGGAATTCAACCTTGGGTTCGACAAA
>CAZXFZ010000014.1:0-12422 GCA_964640285.1 uncultured Rhodoluna sp. | reverse complement strand
GGTTTCATTCGTGCAACGTTCAAAACATTTGCAAAGTTTACGAATATGCCCTGGGCGGTTTCGGGGCGCAGGTAGTGGAGCCCCTCTTCTGCGGCTACTGGCCCGAGGAAGGTCTGCAACAGGCCGTTGAACGCCTTGGGTTCGGTCCACTGACCCTTGGCTCCACAGTCTTTGCAGACGATTTCGGCCATCGACTCGGGCTTGCGACCCTTCTTCTCTTCAAAGGCCTCTTCAAGGTGGTCCTGGCGCTGACGCTTGTGGCAGCTGAGGCACTCAACCAGAGGGTCGCTGAACTCGCGAACGTGACCGGAGGCCTCCCAGACTCGACGAGGCAGGATGACCGATGAGTCGAGACCAACGATGTCTTCGCGAGAGTTCACCATGGTCTTCCACCATTGGCGCTTGATGTTTTCTTTGAGTTCTACTCCAAGGGGTCCGTAGTCCCAAGCGGAACGGGATCCTCCGTAGATTTCTCCGGCTTGAAACACGAAGCCGCGGCGCTTTGCCAGCGAGATGACAGAATCGAGACGATTAGTGGTAGCCACTTAAACTCCATAGGTTCTTGGCCTGACCGGATGCCAGACCAGTTGGCGCCCACGCTTGGCGAGCAGACTTTCAAGTTTAGCCCTTCGGCTTATCAATCGCCCCGCCAAAACGTCTGTCACGCTGGGTGTAATCGGCGATTGCGCGCCACAGCTCTCGGCGACCAAAGTCTGGCCAGAGGGTGTCCTCGAAAACAAATTCGGCGTATGCGCTTTGCCAAAGCAAAAAATTTGAGACCCGCTGCTCCCCCGAGCTGCGCAAGAACAGGTCTACGTCAGGCAACCAGCTTGACCCCAGGTAGCTGCCAAAGGTCTTTTCGGTGATCGAAGAGGCCTTGAGGCGCCCAGCTGCCACATCTTGAGCGATACGGCTGACGGCATCCGTGATTTCAACTCGAGAGCCGTAGTTGACGCACATGGTCAACACGAGTCCAGAATTTCTCGCGGTAAGTCGTTCTGCGGCTTCGAGTTCGTTGATTACGCTCGACCAGAGCTTAGGTCGGCGACCAGACCAGCGAATGCGAACATTCCACTGATTCAACTGGTCGCGTCTGCGCCTAAGCACGTCTCGATTGAAGCCCATCAGAAATCGCACCTCTTCGGGTGAGCGTTTCCAGTTTTCGGTGCTGAAGGCATACACCGTCAGGTATTTCACACCGGCCTCAATGGCACCGGCAACCACATCCAGCAGTGCAGCTTCACCAGCTCGATGACCTTCGACTCTGGTTAGACCGCGCTGATTTGCCCATCTGCCGTTGCCATCCATCACGATTGCGACGTGCTGCGGAACCTTGCCCTCGAACCTAGGAACCGGAAACAGCGGATGCGCTATCGGCAGTGCACCATCGATCACTTGCCACTGGTCGGCGCGCAACGACTCGCTGGCCGAATTCCCAGCCGGATTATTCGCGTTCGACATGCGCCAGTGCCTTCAATCCACGTTCAATGTGCCATTGACTGTATGCGGCAACGATACCCGATGCTGCGGATCGAGCTGATTCGTCTGCCTGATCTGCGATTTGCCAGTCACCTGACAAAAGTGCACCCAACAGGATGTTGGTCTTGGCATCAATAACAGCCGCACCTGCAGGTTTGCAGTCGGGGCACACCACCCCACCCTGCTGCATCACAAAGGCGAGGTGAGGGCCGGGTTTTGAACAGCGGGCACAGTCAAAAAAGTTTGGGGCCCAACCCGCAATTGAAAGCGCGCGAAGCAGATAGCTGTCGAGGATGAGGCTCGGGTGGTGCTCGCGATTCGAAAGACTGCGAAGGGCTCCGACCAGAAGGATGTATTGCTGCGGCTGAGAGTCGGTCGAGGTGAGCCGCTCGGCGACCTCGCACATCGCCGAAGCCGCAGTGTAAGAGGCGTAATCATCGATGATTTCGCGACCGTAAGCGCCAATAGTTTCGACCTGCGTCACAGAGTCAAGCGTTCGCCCTTCATAGAGTTGAACGTCAACCACCATGAATGGTTCGAGCCTGGAACCGAATTTTGAACTCGTGCGACGCACACCCTTGGCCACCGCTCGCAACAGGCCGTGATATCGAGAAAGTAGCGTCACAATGCGATCTGCTTCACCCAACTTGTGAGTGCGCAGCACGACCGCTTCATCTCGATAGGTTGGCACTATTCGATTATCGGCGAGAACTAGGCGTTAGCCGCGAATGGCTCGGTTGACGCCCGAGATGATCGCCTTCAAGGATGCGGTTGCGATATCGCCGTCGATTCCAACGCCCCACAGAGTGCGACCCGCGACCTCAATCTCGACATAAGCTGCCGCCTGAGCGTCACCTCCGGCACCCAGAGTGTGCTCGACGTAGTCCAACACCTGAACCGACACTCCCTGCTGGCTTAGCACGTCAAGAAATGCCGACACTGGTCCATTGCCTGTGCCAGAAACTTCGATTTCGGTTTGTGCGTCTCGCAGCACGACGTTTAGGTTTACCACGCCGTCCATCTCGCTCGCGGTGCGCATCCTCTTTAGTTCGAAACGACCCCATTTCAGTTCGGGGCGTTCAACTGGAGCCGGTAGGTACTCATCGGTGAAGACATCCCACAGGGCTTCGCTGGTGATTTCGCCGCCTGAGGCATCGGTAACATTCTGAACAACTCGTGAGAATTCAATTTGCAGCTTGCGAGGCAAATCGAGGTTGTGATCACTCTTCAGCAGGTATGCCACACCCCCCTTGCCGGATTGCGAATTCACGCGAATCACAGCTTCGTAGGAACGCCCGACATCCTTGGGGTCAATCGGTAGGTATGGAACTGCCCAGACCAGGTCATCAACGCCAACTCCCCGAGCCGCGGCATCCTGTGCCATAACCTCGAAGCCCTTCTTGATGGCGTCCTGGTGCGAACCAGAGAAGGCTGTATAAACCAAATCGCCGCCGTATGGGCTGCGCTCGTGAACCGGCATCTGGTTGCAGTACTCGACGGTTCGCTTGATCTCATCCAGGTTGCTGAAATCGATGTGCGGATCAATGCCTTGGCTGAACAGATTTAGGCCGAGAGTGACCAGATCCACGTTTCCGGTGCGTTCACCGTTGCCAAACAGGCATCCCTCGATTCGGTCGGCACCGGCCAGATAGCCGAGTTCGGCGGCTGCGACGGCTGTTCCGCGGTCGTTGTGAGGATGCAACGAGAGCAGAATCGAGTCACGACGATTTAGGTGCTGGCTCATCCATTCGATGGAATCGGCGTAAACGTTGGGTGTCGCCATTTCGACAGTGGCCGGCAAGTTGATAATCATCTTTCGCTCTGGAGTCGGCTTGATGATTTCAATCACCGCGTTGCAGACCTCGGCGGCATACTCGAGCTCTGTTCCCGTGTAAGACTCCGGTGAGTACTCGTAAAAGAACTCGGTTCCCGGTGCAATCGCCTCGGATTCGAGGCACTTTGTGGCACCGTGAGTTGCGATTTCTAGAATCCCCTGCTTGTCAGCCTTGAACACGACTCTTCTCTGCAACACAGACGTTGAGTTGTAGAAGTGAACAATCGCGCGCCTAGCGCCGCGAAGAGATTCATAAGTGCGCTCAATCAATGAGTCTCGAGCCTGGGTCAAGACCTGAATTGTCACATCTTCAGGGATGTGGTCTTGCTCAATAAGCAGCCGCACAAAGTCGAAGTCGGTTTGGCTGGCCGAAGGGAATCCGACCTCGATTTCTTTGTAACCCATTCGCACAAGCAACTGGAACATCTTGAGCTTGCGTTCTGGACTCATCGGGTCGATCAGGGCTTGGTTTCCGTCGCGCAGATCGACGGCACACCAGCGCGGGGCCTCAGTGATGGTTTTGGATGGCCAAGTGCGCTCGGCAAGTTCTACTTTGATTTGTTCGTGAAAGGGCACGTACTTGTGAATAGGCATGCCCGAAGTTTTTTGTGTGTTCTTCAATTGCTGTTCTCTTTCGCTGATCGACCGTCAGAATGGCCGATGCTTTTTGGATGTGTTCAGCCGACAGTGAGCTCCGCGACGGGGAAGGCTTGGTTAGGCCCCGTCACGGCTCGTAAGCAGAAGCAATGAGAACACGCCTTTAGGTTAGCGTCAGATTGCGCTAGAAACCAAGTTTTCCGAGTTGCTTGGGATCGCGCTGCCACTCGGGAGCAACCTTGACTCGGATTGACAAGAAAACCTTGTTGCCGATGAGTTGCTCGATATCGCGCCTGGCAGTCTGGCCGAGATTCTTGAGACGTGACCCCTGTGGACCGATGATTATGCCCTTCTGGCTGTCTCGTTCCACCCAGATGTTGGCATGAATGTCTGTGATCACCTGACCGGCTTGGTTGGCATCACGATCACTCATTTCATCGAGAGTTACAGCGATTGAGTGAGGTAACTCATCTCGAACGCCATCGAGTGCCGCTTCACGAATGAATTCGCAGACTCGATCTTCGATCGATTCATCGGTCACTACTTCTTCTGGATAAAGTTTCGGTGAAACCGGCATCAGCGAAATCAACAGATCGGTGAGCGCCGACAGTTGCTCGCGACCGTTTGGCCCATCGCCGAGAGCCGAAACCGGAATGATTGCATCCCACTCTCGGAGGTTCTGAACTGCCAAGAGTTGCTCGGTGAGGGCTGAGCGATCGACAAGTTCGGTTTTCGTGATGATGGCGATGCGCTTGGCGCGCCGAAACTGGTCTAGCTGCTGGTTGATGAACTGGTCACCAGGGCCAATTTTCTCGTTGGCTGGAAAGCACATTCCGATTACATCGACATCGGCGAGCGTGGATTCAACCAAATCGTTGAGGCGCTCTCCGAGCAGGGTCCTTGGCCGGTGCAAACCTGGGGTGTCCACGATGATCAACTGTCCACTGTCGCGGTGAACTATGCCCCTGATTGCCTTGCGAGTGGTTTGCGGTTTAGGGCTGGTGATGGCGATCTTCTGGCCAACCAAGGCGTTTGTGAGCGTGGATTTGCCCACATTTGGTCGCCCTACGAAGGATACGAAACCGGCGCGGTGTTCTGCGGCCGAACTCAAGTTAGATCCTCGAGCTGAACGAAGGCGCTCCGGGCATCCTCTAGGTCTTCGACCTGCTCCACGAGAACCGACACCAACCTCTTTCGTCGACCCTCGATTTGTTCGGCGGTCAACTTGAGACCCGAGAAAACAACGCTGTCGCCACGTGCTGGCAATCGCCCCAGTTCTTTCGCAAGGATTCCGCCGACTGTATCGACTTCATCATCTTCGAGTTCTAGATTGAAAAGTTCACCGAGGTCAAATAGCGAAAAACGCGCACTTACTCTGAAGCGACCCGGTTCGAGTTCGTCAACCTCAGAGTTCTTGGCGTCATACTCATCAGAAATCTCTCCGACGAGCTCTTCGATGACGTCTTCGAGCGTGACCAGGCCTGCTACGCCACCGTACTCATCAACGACAATCGCGATGTGCCGGTTGGTGTTTTGCAACATTCGCAATAGGGCATCCACCGCCATCGATTCAGGAACAAAGATAGCTGGACGCATGAGCTGCTTGACGGGTGCTACCGAAACGTCGATCTTCGATTCGTGCATGGCCCGAGCAGAATCTTTGAGGTACATCACGCCGACTATGTCATCGATTCCCTTGCCAGTAACCGGCAGTCGAGAATAGCCGCGACTGAGGAAGATCTGCATGGCCTCGCTCAGTGGCGCATCGCCCTTGACGGTTGCCATGTCTACACGCGGAACCATGATTTCGCGAACGATGGTTTCGCCGAACTCCTCAACAGAGTCAAGAAGCTCCTGCTCATACTCTTCGGGCTCCTCGTCCTTCGGCAGCGAAAGCGGAGTGAAAAGCAGGCTCCATGACCTAACGAGTGGAAGGCACAGCTTCAGGAGCCAGGAACCGAACTTTTTGTGCCCGTTTCGGCTTGCCACAAGCTGGGAACCAAACAGAAGAACAATCATCAGCGACACACAGATGGCAGCCGTCCACCACCAATCGAGTGGCAGCGGACTGAGTCCCTGCCCAAGAACAACTCCGAATGTTCCGGTGAGAATGAGTCTGAGGAATCCGAGCGATTCAGCCTTGTCGGCATGCTCCTCGCTTGCTTCTGCAGCAGCTCTAAGCAGAGCAGCAATCAAGGCCCCAAATGCAACTAATGAGGCTGTAACAATGGCTAGCTCTAACAAAACCTATGCCTGTTCTTTCGAATAGAAACTCAACAGGATGTCGCCTTGAATGCCGAACATCACCGCGTGCTCATCAGGCTCAGCGTGGTCGTAACCGAGCAGGTGAAGAATGCCGTGGGTGGCAAGCAGCAAAATCTCATTGATTGGCTCGTGCCCCGCGGCTTCGGCCTGTCTGGCAGCCACTGTTGGGCAAATAGCGATGGACCCCAGATCAACCGGTGAAGGTAACCCCTCATCTCGCCCATAACTGAACTCGCCGCTGGGCCAGCTCATGACGTCGGTCGGACCTTCTTCATCCATGAATTCGACGTGGTATGCGCTCATCGTTGGTTCATCTACAAACTTGAGGCCAAGTTCGCTCAGCGGGTGAACCTTCATGAAGTCGAGTGCAAAGTTAATCAGTTTTAGAACTCGCTGCTCGTCAACCTGAATGTTGGTTTCATTGTGAATTTCTACGGTCATTCTGGAACCCTCGCTAACCCTTTCTTGCGGGCGATCGTTTGACAACGCGCTGGCTTTCACTCGCGGGTTTGCTTTTGCCATTCGCTTTCGCAGAGAGCTCTGCCGCCTCGTGTCGAGCATAGGCATCGACAATCTTGGCAACCAAACTGTGGCGAACAACGTCGTCGCTAGTCAATCGTGAGAAGTGCATGTCCTCAACCTCGTCTAGCACCTCAAGAGCGGTGTGGAGGCCAGAAGCACCTTTTGGCAGGTCAACCTGGGTGATGTCGCCAGTCACGATCATCTTCGAATTGAAACCCAGTCGGGTCAAAAACATTTTCATTTGTTCGGGAGTGGTGTTCTGGGCTTCATCCAGAATCACAAATGAATCATTGAGTGTGCGGCCGCGCATGTAGGCCAGCGGCGCCACCTCGATGGTGCCAGAAGCCATCAACTTGGGAATGCTGTCAGGATCAAGCATGTCGTGTAGCGCATCAAAAAGAGGTCTCAGGTAAGGGTCGATTTTTTCGCCCAGTGTGCCGGGCAAGAAACCGAGTTTCTCTCCGGCTTCAACCGCGGGGCGAGTCAAGATGATTCGACTAACTTCTTTGCGCTGAAGCGCCTGAACCGCTTTGGCCATAGCCAGATACGTTTTTCCTGTGCCTGCTGGACCTATTCCAAAAACAATGGTGTGCTGGTCTATCGCATTCACATAGGAAAGCTGCCCAGAGGTCTTTGGCCTAATACTCTTTCCCCTAGAACTGAGGATGCTCTCGCTGAATCCTGAATTGAGCTGAGACTCTGAACTTCCGCTCAGTGGTGAAGCGGGGTCTGAAGTTTGTTTCTTCAGGTTCGGCGAAGTCTTGCGCACGTCGAGCAAATCGATGGTTTGGCCAGATTCAATCAATGCGATTAGTTGCTCAACTCGGTTTTTTGCGGCGAGCACAGATTTCTGAGGTCCGCTAAGTGAGATTTCGTTGCCCCTAACGGTCACTGAAACATCGGGATGCGCTTTTTCAAGCTCGAGCAGTAATGCGTCGTTAGCCCCAACAAAATCGACCATCGAAATCGAATCGGCCCTTACAAAGGCCTTGAAAGGTGGTTTAGCCAAGCGCTTCGTCCTCAGACATAGCCGTTGCCGACTCGGCTCCACGAGGGGTGCTGCTGAGGATGTGCCCGTGTGCGTGAAACACAGTTTGACCCGCTGCCAACCCCGTGTTGAACTGCAACCTAAAGTCACCACTGGTGAGTTGTTCTGCAACACGATTTCCGAGGCTCACTAAGTCAAGAAGCTCAACTGGAGCATGTTTCGCTAGTTCGACCACGTCGCGATGATGCGATTTAGGAACCACCAAAACATGGACTGGTTGACGGGGGCTAATGTCGTGAAAGGCGATGCTGAGTTCGGTCTCGGCGACCAAATTAGCGGGAATTTCTCCGGCCACAATCTTGCAGAAAATACAGGGTTCCAAAATGCCTCCGCTACCAGTCTAGGCTTCAGTCATTCGAGGTTCACCACTTGCCGGTAAGGGCAAAAATCGCCGAAATAGCAGCAACGGGAGCGGTCGAAGTTCGAAGTACTTCATCCCCAAGTCGCACCAGCTCGGCACCGGATTTGGCCAACAGATCGAGTTCCTCCGCCGAGATTCCTCCTTCGGGCCCAACCACAAGGCAAACCGACAAGGAATCGGTCTTTTCGAAACTGATTTGCGTGAGTCGGTTTTGTGCCGTTGGTTCGAGAACCAAAACCATGTCGAAGGATGCCACCTTCGCGGCTAGCTCCTTTGAGCCAACCGGCTGCAGAACCTGCGGGTCCCAGGCTCTGAGTGACTGTTTGCTGGCTTCGCTAACGATTGACTGCCAGCGATCGACTCCCTTTCGAAGCTTGGCGGCATCCCAGCGACTCACCGAGCGATCTGCCTGCCATGGAATTACTGACCAGCAACCAAGTTCGGTGGCTGCCTGGATCGCGAGCTCATCGCGATCTCCTTTTGCAAGAGCCTGGGCAAGTGTGATTTTGATTCGTGGTTCTGGTTCGTTCGCAATCTCGTTGGCCTGCACCAGCAGTTCGCTGGCAAAAACCTCTGCCACTACACCCACGACGCGCAAACCGCGTCCGTTCGAGAGCTGAATCGCTTCGCCCGCGCGCATCCTTCGAACTGCTACGGCGTGCTTGCCTTCGGAGCCAGACAGCTGGATCAACTGACCCACACTGGCGCTATCTAACGTGTCGACTCGAAATAACGGAAGCACCATGTTGGCTAGCGACGCTTTCCATAGACGCCGGGGCGTTGCTTGGCCAACTTAGGCGCATCGGACTTGCGCAACTTTGCCAAACTTCTGAACAGCTCTTTCTGTTTGGCATCTAGCTTGGTTGGAGTTTCAATCTGAATCTTCACTCGCAAATCACCGCGTCCACCGCGCATCTTGGTCACGCCCTTGCCGGGCACAGTCAAGATGTCACCAGATTGGACTCCGGCCTCGATGTTCAACTGAACCTTGCCATCGAAAGTATCGATTTCGGCTGAGCAGCCCAGAGCGGCATCGTGCAGGGGAACTTCCAAGACACAGTGGAGATCATCGCCGTCGCGGCTGAAGAAATCGTGAGCCCGAACCACGACGTCAACGTAGAGGTCGCCCGCTGGTCCTCCAGCGAAGCCAACCTCGCCCTGACCTGCGAGCTGAAGGCGCATGCCATCTTCGACACCGGCCGGAATGTTGACATCTAGGTTTCGGCGCGCACGCACCCTTCCCTGACCTCGGCAGTCGTTGCAAGGGTCTGGGATGGTCTGCCCAAAACCCTTGCAGGCTCGACACGGACTCGAAGTAACTATGGTTCCAAGCAGACCTCGCTGCTGCATCTGCATGGTTCCTGAACCACGGCAGATATCACAGGTTGCCAAGCTGGTGCCGGGTCGAGCACAGCTGCCCTTGCAGGTTTCGCAAAGGATTGCAGTATCGATTTGCAGAGTCTTCGGTGCCCCGAAGACCGCCTCATCGAGAGTCAGGTCGACTCGGATCAGCGCATCCTGACCTCGCTCTGCCCTGGAACGCGGGCCGCGCGACTGGCCACCGCCGAAGAAGGTGTCGAAGATGTCACCAAACCCGAAACCACCCATTCCACCAAACGGATCCTGGCCACCCATGTCATAGTTTCGGCGCGATTCTGGGTCGCTAAGAACTTCATAGGCGTGAGTGACGGCTTTGAATCGCTCTTGAGCCTCAGGTGCTGGGTTTACATCCGGGTGCAACTCGCGAGCAAGTTTGCGATATGCCTTCTTGATTTGGTCGTCGCTGGCGTCTCGAGAGACACCGAGAGTTTCATAGTGATCTGCCAAAACCTGTCCTAGCTTTCCAAAGTCTTCGAAAGATACCTTGCGACTGCACTCACCGCTGCAATGTTGGATGCGTAATCCATTCGGGTTGGGCCCACAACCCCAAGCTTCGCGATTTCGCGACCCGCTGTTTCGTAGCCACTGACGACAATGGCAGCATTTGAAAGAGGCTCAGCCACATTCTCGCTTCCGATTCGGATGCCTACTCCGTGGCTTCCGGCATCCATCTCGCTCATTAGCCGAAGCAAGACAACCTGCTCTTCAATTGCCTCGAGCAGCGGGCCAATTGAGCCAGCGAAGTCGTGTTCACTTCTAACCAGATTTGCGGCCCCAGACATAATGATCTTTTCTTGTCGATTTGCGTCGACCTCAGTCAGCAGCGCTTCAAGAACTGGCCGCACCGAATCGACCCGGTCACCCGAGAATTGACTCAGCAGGCCATCGAGCTTGGCCTGAACTTGAGTCAGTTGGCAGCCAATCAACAAGGCGGCTAACCTGCCGCGAAGATCGGCAACGAAATCCTGGTCAACGTTTCGACCCAGGTTAATCACGTGCTCCTGAACCCGCTCGGTATCGGTAACCAAAACTAAAAGTATGCGCGAATTTGAAATCGGAATGAGTTCGATCGCCTGAACCTTGGCCTTGCCCAGAGTTGGATACTGAACCATTGCAACCTGATTGGTCAGCTGAGCAAGCAACCTAACGGTGCGAGAAAGAGTCTCGTCCAGATCGCTAGATCCCTCGAGGAAAGTTTCGATGGCCTGCCTCTGAGCGCCTGAGATTCGCTTGATTTCGGCCAGCCGATCAACGAAGAGTCGATAGCCCTTATCGGTTGGAATTCGCCCGGATGACGTGTGCGGGGCAGCAATCAACTCTTCTTCTTCGAGAAGGGCCATGTCGTTTCTGATGGTGGCGCTTGATACCTGAAAGCCGTGCCGCTCAATCAATGCCTTGGAACCGACTGGCTCATTGGTTGCGATGTAATCCTGAACAATCGCTCGAAGCACTTCGAGACTTCTGTCAGAAACCATGATCACCACCTAGGTCTTTTAGTCGCATTCCCTGAGTCTTGAGCATTTAGCACTCAAACTGCCTGAGTGCCAATATTACCGCTGACTGCGGTTTCAACCCAGCAGATCTCTAACTAAGGCGTCGGCGAGCAGGCGTCCACGAAGAGTTAGTACGAGGCGACCCCGGATAGCGAGACGGGCATCGACTAGCCCGTCGGCGATAGCCGCTGCTATCACGTTCTGGTAGTTCGGATTAAGAGCCTTTGCGACGCCCGCATCCAGGCCGTCTGCCCGTCTAATCTCTAACAGGATGCGCTCCTCCAGGCGAACCCGCTGATCAAGCACCTCGCATGAGTGCGCTGGGCTCACACGGTCACGCAAACGCTGCGCGTACGCGGCTGGATGCTTGACGTTCCACCAGCGGACTCCCCCGATGTGGGAGTGAGCGCCAGGGCCATAGCCCCACCAGTCGTTACTCAGCCAGTACGCCTCATTGTGTCGGCTGCGGTGGTTCGAACCATTAGCCCAGTTGCTCAACTCGTACCACTCAAAACCAGCGCTAGCGAGCATGTTGTCCGCTAGTTCATACTTTTCGGCCTGCAAATCTTCGTCGGGTTCCGGCAATTCGCCCCGTTGAATCTGTTTGGCCAGCTTTGTGCCCTCTTCAACGATCAATGAGTATGCACTGATGTGATCGGGTTTGAGCGAGATGGCCTGTTTCAGTGAACTCTGCCACTGCTCGAGCGTTTCGCCTGGCGCACCGTAAATCAGATCCAAACTCACCGAAAGCCCAGCATTTTTGGCGGCCGCGACAGCCTGAGCTACTGATTCGGGATTGTGAGTTCGATCAAGAGTTTGCAAAACCTGTTTGTCGGCCGACTGCATGCCTATCGACACTCTGGTGAAACCGCCAGCTTTGAGATCCCGAGCGTAACTCACGCTGAGGTTGTCTGGGTTTGCCTCACTCGTGATCTCAGCCTCGGCTTCTAGGCCAAAGGCATCGTTCAAAGCCTTGAGCAAACCAACGAGCTGACCCGATGGCAACAGAGTTGGGGTGCCACCACCGAAAAAGACTGACGACAGAGGGCGGCTCGGAACAGCGCTCAGATCAAGAGCCTGCTTTGAAAAGCCGATTTCGCTTGCCAGAACAGCAGCAAAATCATCTTGGTTTACTGCAGACTCACCCGCACCCAACTCCGACGCGGTGTAAGTGTTGAAGTCGCAGTAACCGCAGCGCACCCGGCAAAATGGCACGTGAACGTAAGCGTGGAATGTGCGGTTTTGCGAGTCAACGGCGG
Source organism: uncultured Rhodoluna sp. (assembly GCA_964640285.1). Lineage (GTDB taxonomy): Bacteria > Actinomycetota > Actinomycetes > Actinomycetales > Microbacteriaceae > Rhodoluna. The sequence continues at coordinate 184 of CAZXFZ010000014.1, read as the reverse complement.
CTTGGTCTGGAAGCCGACCATCTTCAGGAAGCCGAACACCTAGGTCGATGGACTTTGCCAAGCGAATCAGTGTCGAGAATTGGGCTATTTGCCCTTCTTCTCGCCCTTCTTCTCGCCATCGGTCGAGAGCGCAGCAATGAAGGCCTCCTGCGGAACCTCGACTCGACCGACCATCTTCATGCGC
>CAZXFZ010000013.1:4181-12423 GCA_964640285.1 uncultured Rhodoluna sp. | reverse complement strand
TACTGAAGTGCCGGGCAACAGTCGAATGTGCTCTGACCAACCTTCGACCTTGACGCGAGCCGATCCGAGCTTGATCTCGACGCTGTCTCCAGGCAGCAGCGGATGCCACTCCTCTGTGTAGCAGCCGAAAACCTCGCGCAGGCCAACTAGGTGACCACCGACTCGAACTCCATCTTCGGCGTCCACAGCACCGCTGAAACTGCCGAGAACAAAGCTGGTGCCAGCTGCTGCAGCGGCGCGGATGCGGTCGATTCCTAGGTCGGAGATGAGATAGAGCGATGGTGCAATGACGAGCTTGTACTTAGACAAATCCTGCTCTGGGTGGGCAAAATCAATCGAATAACCGGCCTCTGATAGCGGTCGGTAGTAGTCGAGCAGGGCAGTCCGTTGCGACAATCTGGTTGAGGGTCGCGAGTCGAGCTCGAGCGCCCACCAACTGCTCCAATCAAGCAGGATTGCGATTTGCGAGTCGATTCGAGATCCGATCACCGGCTCAAGTTTCTTCAGATCCTGACCGAGCGCGCTTACCTCGCGCCAAATCTTGGTGTCGGTGCCCGTGTGGGGAACCATTCCGGAATGCCACTTCTCGGCTCCGCGAATTGAGGCGCGCCACTGAAAGTGCAGGATGCCGTCTGCGCCGTGCGCGGTTTGCTGCAGCGACCACCGGCGGTAAGCGTTCTTCGGCTTTACTGGGTTGACCTCGCGCCAGTTGATTGCCGAGGTAGCCTGTTCCATCAGAAGCCAGGGTTTTCCTTGCCCGAGTGATCTCATCAGGTCAGCGCCTATCGCGCCTTCGATGTGTGACTCAGGGTCTGCTAAATCTGGATACCAGTCGTCGCTGATTACGTTGATGTGTTTGGCCCATGACCAGTAGTCGGCGTGAGGAAAGAATCGCATGAAGTTGGTGGTGATTGGGACGCTCGGATCCACCGACCGGCGAATAACCTCGACCTCACTCTTGTATAGCTCGAGCATGGCGTCGCTCGAGAAGCGCTTGAAGTCAAGTTGCTGTGCTGGGTTCGGAAAGTACACGGTCTTTCGGGGCGGCATGACTTCATCCCAAGTCGAATACCACTGTGACCAAAAGGCTGTTCCCCAGCGCTCGTTGAGAGTATCGAGGTCCTTGTACTTTGTCTGGAGCCAAGACCTAAAGGCATCGGCGCTTTCCTCTGAGAAACAGCGGTGCGTGTGCGCCCCATACTCGTTTCCGACGTGCCACATCACGACTGCGGGGTGATTCGCATAGCGCTCAACCATCTTCTCAACCAGCTGCAGAGCAAACTTCTTGAACACGGATGACGATGGCGAATAGTGCTGCCTGGCGCCCCACGCCATGCGGACTCCGGATTCATCCACTGCCAAGGTGCTCGGGTGATTCAGGCCGAGCCACGGTGGGGGTGAGGCGGTTGCTGTGGCTAGGTCGACTTTGATTCCGTTTTGGTGGCATAGATCGAGAACTCGGTCGAGCCACTCAAATGACCACGAGGTTTCGGTGGGCTGGAGCTTTGCCCAAGAGAAGACGCCTACGGTTACGAGATTGACTCCAGCTTCGCGCATTAGCTTCATGTCCTCGAGCCAAACCTGCTCAGGCCACTGTTCGGGGTTGTAATCGCCACCGAAGGCATACTCCTGAAGGCCCGGAATCACAGACCGTGAAATTTGGTGCTCAGAAAAAGACACTGCATCCTCTTTCGAGTTTGTTTTGGATTCTTGTTTTCAAGTTTCCTACACCACCAGAAAGCGTGGATGCCGAAGGAGCGCTTGGAAGAAGTGACTCGCGGGCAAACTGTGGCGATTTACAACTGTTTCTCTGTCGTCGCGAACCGACAAACACAGGATCTGCCTACTGTTTCGGCATTAGTAACGAATTGGTAACCGTGAAAGTAACAATTCGGCACACGATTTCTAACGATTCCAGACCAACTCTCCGACCTTATGGGGTGTGTCATCAGAGTTCTGGTGTGATGAAACTAACTCTTTAGCTGCGTCTTGGAGTCACCGCTCAGTAGTCCGAGTGGCAATCATTCAAAGACGCAATCTAGAGCCGAACCAACTCGACAACCACCTGGTTTTCGAGATCCAAAATAGGAGGAACGAAATGCGCTTTAACAAAAAAGCGATAGCAGTTGCCCTCGGATCAGCTCTGCTCCTAAGCGGATGCGCAGGTCTAAACACGGCTGAGCCAGCCGACCTGACCTGGATGACCCGACCAGACAACCAAGCAGAGGCTGACGTTTACGCCAGCATCTCGGACGACATCAACGCCAAGAACATCGGCTTGAACCTGACCTACAAGCCTGGAAACTCTGAAGGCTCGTCATACCAGGACAAGCTCAAGACCGAAATCGCAGCCGGCACCGCTCCTGACGTGTTCTGGATTCCAGGAACTGACGTAGCAGACTTCGCCAAGGCTGGCCTGATCATGAACCTTCGCGACATCGCAAAGGGAACTGACCACAGCGATGCAGACTTCTACGAGGGCCCAATGCAGTCGCTCACCGTAGACCCTGCAACTGGTATGCCAAACGCTGACACTCACCTGTGGGGTCTGCCTCGTGACGTATCCACCTTCGCTCTTTACCTGAACCTCGACCTGATTCAGAAGGCCGGCGTTGAGGACCCACGCGAGCTCGCAAAGGCTGGCAAGTGGGACTGGGCAGCCTTTGAAGCAACCGCTAAGGCAATCACCGAGAAGGGCGGCGAAGGAGTCAAGGGCTTCGGAGCTGGCGGCTGGTGGGCTAACTGGGGTTACTTCGTAAACTCAGCTGGCGGTAGCTTCTTCAACGAAGACCGCACCGCATGTGCACTTGACTCAGACGCCTCAATCGCAGGTCTTTCTTACATGAAGGGTCTCTACGACAAGGGTTACGGTGTCAAGTACGGTGAAGACGCAGAGCCTCCATTCAAGGCTGGCCAGGTCGGTATGTTCATCAACGGTCGCTGGGCAACCCCTGGTGCACGTGAGATCTCGAACTTCGCTTGGGACGTAGTCAACCTGCCTACCGGTGCAGCAGAAGGCCGCAACTGGCAGTTCTGGGGCGCTTACGTAGTCAACGCCAAGACCAAGAACCCAGAAGCTGCTTTCAAGCTGGTTCAGCAGTTGACCAGCGTTGAGGTACAGGGCAAGATCTCGGAGCTCGGCGCTAACATCCCATCGCGCAAGTCGCAGGATGCCATCAGCAAGTTCCTCGGTTTCACTCCTCCAGAGAACAACCAGGCATTCGTTGACGCAATCTCGAACAACCCTGTTGCTGAGGGTCCACTGTGGAAGGGTAACTGGCCAGCCTTTGACAAGGCTGCTGGTGACGGCGTAACCGCCCTCTTCAACGGCACCCGAACCATCGATGACTTCAAGGCCAAGATTTGTACTGAGGCCTCGGGAGCATTCGGCGGTTAGTCGCAACCCATTGAGTAACGGACGCGAGCCCAGGCCCATGCTTGGGCTCGCGTTTTCTCGAGTAAGTAAATTAGGTAAGCAATGAAAATCCTGGATCTGTGGAAACAGCGACCACGCCCCGTAGGCCGCCTGGTCGAGAAACTGAGCCAGCGCGGAGTCAAACTCGTGCCAATCTGGCACTTTGCAGTGGCTGCCCTAGTGGCGATAGCCGGCGCGGCGAGTGTCTTTGCTCCGGCCCTGTTGGGTCTCGACGAGCCGCTCAGCATCTGGATTCTCTTGATTTCGTTCGCAGTGGCAGGCACTCAAGTATTAATTGCGCTTGGCATCAGAAGAGGTTCAGCCAGCGCACGCCGAGCAGCTGTTATCAGCAACATTTTGCTAGTTGCAACCACATCCTTCATTGGTTTCCAGATCGCCCGCTGGATTCTTCTGTTCACGCTCATGGGCGATGCCTTCTATGCCGCCTTTGGCGGCCTGTCGCTGATGATCGCGGGAATCGCATGGTGGGTCGTCGCCCTGCGTCTCTCGAAGCGCATATATGAACCGGGATTAGGAGTTGACCCAACAAATCGCCAGTCAAGCGCGCTTGCGTTCATTCGAGTCCTTCGTATTGCTGGTCAAGCGGTCACCGCTATTGGTTTCGTGGTTTGGTTTATTCAGTTCAACCCATTAACGATTATCGGAATGGGTTTGGTAGCTCTTGTTGCTCCGAATCCTCTAGCGGCATTCTTTGTTCTAATGGCCCTCGCTAGCATCGTCGCTATTCGAGCACTTTCGGCCGAACCCATGAGTCGCCATGTTCGGGCAAACCAGTCCGAAGAAGAAAAGTTGGCGGGCTGGCTATTCGTTGCCCCGAGCCTTCTCGGCTTCCTTGCGTTCCTCGCCGGGCCGCTGCTGTATTCGCTGGTGATGTCGTTCTTCGAATGGAACGGTTCGAGCCAAATGCGATTTGTTGGCCTCGATAACTATGCCAATACGCTCGGTCTGAGCTTCGCTTCGGGATCAGCTGCACTTGATGCAGGATTCACCAAAGTTGCCGAAATCTTCGGTGTCACGGTTGGAGCGCTTGACCCGCTGTTCTGGCGCTCCATGTACAACATCATCATCTTCCTAGTGACCGCTGTGCCGTTGGCGGTTATCCCGGCTCTAATTCTTGCCACGCTGATCGAATTGAGACTGCCTGGTTCGAAGGCATTCCGGGCAATCTTTTTCATTCCGAGCGTGGCCGGTGTAATCGGTGTCACCCTCATTTGGAAGCAGATGCTGAATTCTTCGGTCGGTTTCTTCAACTATGCGATTCAAGAGATCTTTGTGTTTTTGAATCTGCTGCTGCCGGGCGATCCTTTGCCAACCAGGGTTGAGATTGGTTGGCTCTCTACCGAGCAGTGGGCGCTGGCAGCCGTGGTTGTGGTTTTCGCATGGTCACAGTTCGGCTTCAACACGGTTCTGTTTATTGCCGGTCTTCAGTCAATCTCGAAAGAGCTTTATGAAGCGGCAGAGCTAGACGGCGCGAACTCGTTCCAGCGCTTCATTCACGTAACCCTGCCGGCTCTGCGGCCAACCACTTTCTTTGTGACGGCAACCACGGTGATTCTGGCTCTCCAGCTGTTCGATGTGGTGTTTGCGCTGAATCAACCGAACGTGGTCGGTTTCCCAAACAACGCAACACTTACTCCTGTGGTCTACCTCTACCAGCTGGGCTTCCAGCAGGGTGATTTCGGCAAGGCGAGTGCGGTCGCCTGGATATTGTTCGCCGTTATCTTCACCTTCACTCTGATTCAATTCAACCGCCAGAAGAAAGAAGCGGAGGCGAGCTAATGGCCAAGGCAAATACGATGGTGCGCAGTTTGACCGGAAAGTTAGTTACCTACATCATTCTCGGTGTGACCGGAATAATCGTTTTGATTCCCTTCCTGCTAGCTCTGAGCGGATCGGTCAAGACCGTCGGTGATGTCTTTACTTATCCGCCACGATTCTTGCCATACGCTGCAGCTTCGACTCAGATTGAGGGCAAGGATGCGCCGCTCTTTGAGGTGCCTCAGCCCGATGGCAGTCAGTTTAGCATGGCTCGAGTCGGTCAGGGATTGAGCGCAAGAGTCTGGGCGCCGGTTGATGACCCGACCAAAACCTTCTTTGCGCCAAGAGACCAGTTCACCAAGACTGATCAGCAGGTCGAGTTGAACGGCAACACATTTGACGTTTACAAGGATGCGTCAGGGCAATCATTCGCCGACACTGGCTCGGCGATTGTTGGCGCTTACCAGGATCCAAACAACCTCTCCGCGCCTCCGGTTTATCTGCCCAGTGCAGACTTGAAACCCGTAGAGAGTGTGTCGGCTGAACTTGGCAACTTCGGCGAGGTGTTGAAGCTGAATGGTTTCGACCGGGCGATCACAAATACGGTTTTGGTGACAATTCTGGTCGTGGCTGGTCAGCTTTTCACGAGCATCCTGGGTGGATATGCCTTTGCTCGACTTAGGTTCAAGGGCAGGGATGGCATCTTCCTGGCTTGGCTCGGCTCGATCATGATCCCTTTCGTGGTGATCATCATCCCGCTGTTCCAGCTGATGGTAGGAATCAACTGGGTGAACAACCTTGGCTCGCTGATCTTGCCGTTTATCTTCAGCGCATATGGAACATTCCTTATGCGTCAGTTCTTTGTGTCGATTCCAAAGGAACTCGAGGAAGCCGCGCTGATTGACGGTGCAAGCCGCTGGACGATTCTCTGGAAAATCTTCGTTCCACTGTCGATTCCTGCGATTGCAACGCTCACCACGTTTGCGTTCTTGTATGCCTGGAACTCGTTCATTTGGCCGCTGATCGTTATCGACTCGGGCAACCGTGCCGCTGCAGTCCTAGCTCCAACCCTCTCGGTTTTGGGCGGGCGTGCGGCTGATTCGCCAAACCTACTTCTTGCCGGAGTCATTTTGGCGATTGCTGCTCCAATTGCAGTGTTCATCTTCGCCCAGCGGGCATTCGTTGAGAATGCACAGAGCTCTGGCTTGAAGGGATAGTTTGCGGGAAAAAGATTTGGGGCCGGCTTATTGCCGGCCCCAGATCTTTTTTGTCTTGTCGAAAATCGCTGGCGCTAGTTTTCGCCCTGGTGTGCCCAACCCCGCGAAATCTTTACCGCGCGCTGCCACGAGATGTAGTTCCACTCGTTGAACTTCTTGTTATCGAAGACGCGATCAACCTGGAACACTTCGCGCAGTTCTTTCTTCGAAGACCAGATTCCAGTGCCGATTCCTGCCAAGAAAGCTGCGCCCAGCCCAGTCGATTCGAGGTTGATGCCGCGAATTACAGGAATCTTCAGGCAATCGGCCTGCATTTGCATCAGCAAGTTATTGGCCGCGGCTCCTCCATCGGCACGAATGGAGGTCAGCTTTACCTTGGTGTCCTGCGACATGGCATCCACCACCGCACGCACTTGGAAAGCAATGGCCTGGAGGGTGGCGCGAGCCAGGTGACCATCGGTCGTTCCGCGGGTGATACCGAACATGGTGCCACGTGCATACGGGTCCCAGAACGGTGCTCCGAGCCCCGATAGCGCTGGCACGAAGGTGAGGCCACCGGAATCCGGAACCGAACGGGCGAGCTCTTCGACCTCAGCAGCGCTCTGAATAATCTTGAGTCCGTCACGCAGCCACTGCACCGCAGCACCTGCAATGAAAACAGAACCCTCGAGCGCGTATGTGATTTCGCCGTTTGGGTTTTGCCACGCGATCGTCGAGAGCAGACCGTGAGAGCTGTCAACTTTGGTGCGACCGGTGTTGGTCAGAATGAAGGCTCCTGTGCCATAGGTGCACTTGTTGTCGCCAACCTCAAATGCTGCCTGACCGAAAAGGGCCGCTTGCTGGTCGCCAGCAATACCCGAAATCGGAATCTCAATACCGAGGAACGCATCCGGCGAGGTTTTGTCGATCACGCCATAGGTCGGAACGATCTCTGGCAGGCCAGATTTTGGAACCTCAAAAAGCCGAAGCAGTTCGTCATCCCAGGTGCCAGTGTTGATGTCCATCAACTGAGTGCGGGATGCGTTCGACGCATCCGTGACGTGCCTCCTGCCACCGGTGAGTCGGGCAACCAGGTATGAGTCGACGGTGCCGAAAAGAACCTGCCCCGAGGTAACTCCCGCCCAAATCTCAGGTTCGTTCTTCGAGATCCACAACAGCTTTGAAGACGAGAAGTATGGATCGAGCCCAAGGCCGGTCTTTCGACGAACTTCTTCTTCGATGCCAGAGTTTCGGATGTCAACGATTAGGTTGGCAGTTCGACGATCCTGCCAAACCAAAGCTTTGCAGGGTGACTTGAGAGTGTCTTTGTCCCAGAGCACGACCGTTTCGCGCTGATTGGTGATCCCGAGCGCGGTTGGGGTGGCCCCAGATTGCTCAATCGCATCCTTGACCGCCGCCAAAGTTGCCTGCCAGATCTCTTCGGGGTCGTGTTCAACCCAGCCGACTTTTGGAAAGTACTGGGGGAACTCCCGGTGGCTCTTGGCAATGATTTTTCCGTCAACTTCGACGACCAATGCTGTAACACCGGTGGTGCCGGCGTCGATAGCGAGAACAGCCACGAACACAACCTTTCGAGATGGTTTTGCGCCTGTTTGTAAGGCGCCTCTTTCGAGATTATCAAAGGCATATTGGGCGTTATCTTTTCGTTACCTGAGCCGTTATCAACCGTTATCTCGAGCCGAATCATTCGTTATTTCTCGGGTTTAGGTTTCTAACTAGAGGGCAACTGAGGCCTCAGAAATCCCATCGAGACACCGAGCAAAATCGAGACACCGAGCGCAAGTGACCAGAACAGTTCTTTCCGATCATCCATATGATGCACTAATCGTTG
>CAZXFZ010000013.1:0-4171 GCA_964640285.1 uncultured Rhodoluna sp. | reverse complement strand
AATCGTTGGCGCGGGAATCAACGGCGCGGTGTCGGCCGCTGCGTTGAGTGCCAGAGGCCTCAAAGTTCTTATCGTCGATCAAGCCGACATTGCCTCGGGAACCAGCCAGCAGTCGAGCAATTTAGTGTGGGGCGGAATCAAGTACCTCCAGTCATACGAGTTTTGGTTGGTATTCAAACTCTGCCTCGCCCGCGCTCGATTGATGAGGCAGTATCCAAATCGCATCCGCCGAATTGGTTTCGTGGCCTCGCTGGGCCCAAATGCCCCGTTCGGGCCGCTAATGGCAACCCTGGGAACCCTGCTCTACTGGGCAATAGGTCTGTTTACCACTCCGGCCCCGAGGACGTTCCGCCTCAAACGAGCACTCGAGCTCGAGCCAGGGCGCTCTCGTGATCGGTTGCGAGGAGCGGTTCGGTATTTCGACGGCATCCTGCCCGATAACGATTCACGCTTCGTTTGGGATTTTGTAAACTCGGCCATCTCGCTCGGAGCAAATGCACGCAACTACACAAAGCTGGTCTCTGCCAAGCGAATTGACGACCTATGGGTGGTAACTCTCGAGGATGCGCTAACCGGCGAATCCATTTCTGTCTCAGCGAAGGCCTTGGTGAACGCCGCAGGGCCCTGGGCTCAAGACGTTTTGGATTCGGCAAACGCATCCGCCAAGGCTGGCCTGGTGTTCTCCAAGGGGATTCACCTGGTGGTGCCAAAGCTAAGCGAAGACGATCGCGTTTTGGCTTTCTGGGATGAGCAAAATCGGCTTTTTTATGTAATTCCCATGGGCGACCGCAGCGTGATCGGCACCACAGACACCCGCGTTTCAGCGCCAACCTCAGATGTGACCGATGAGGATCGAGAGTTCGTGCTCAGGCAAATCAATGCCAGCATGAACTTGGAAGTGCCGCTGACCAAAGACTCGATAATCTCGGAGCGGTCAGGCGTTCGCCCGCTGGTGGTAGAAGCCGAAAAACCTGGCGATGACGTCGACTGGCACAAACTCTCACGCAAACACGTGGTTGAGCTGGATGCCTCGAACGGTTTAGTGACGATATTCGGTGGAAAACTGACAGACTGCCTAAACGTTGGAGCAGAGGTCGTCACGGCATTCAAGAAGCTCGGTTTCTTGCTCAAGCGTGAACAAAAATGGTTCGGTGAATCTGTAGCAGAGATCAGCCCAGAGCTGCTGGCTAGGGTAACAGCTGTCGCCTCGAGCGGTGATTCTGCAAGCAGCCAGCGAATTGCAAGCGGGCTGTGGCGCAGACACGGTGCTAAGGCATTTTCGATCGTCGACGCGCGTAGCGCTGATCTTGCCGAAGTTTTCGAGGGCACCGGTGTCTGCTATGCAGAGCTTGACTACATCATCGTCAACGAGATGGTCGTGAAAGCAGAGGATTTGCTTCGCCGAAGGTTGCCGCTAGCAATGCTGCGCACCGAGGCTGAAATCAGGTCAAATCAGAAGCTTCAAGAATTGCTTGCGAAGCACGGACTCGTCTAGTCGATTACCAAAGACTCGGAATCACGAGTTTTGTGCCCCCGTTTTGGGCGGACTCGTGTGCCCAAACGCCCGGTGCTGTGAAGCGAGCGGCGTCGTGAACGTTCATCGGAGCTTTGCGCTCGCCGACGGCATCCATCACAAAGTCATCAACCATGAACTGGTGTGAACCTCCGTGCCCGTTGGAGAGGCCTAAGAACTCTTTTGGCAACTGACTGCGGTCGTGAATCTTTGCAAAGCCGCCATCCCAGCGGTTCTCTGATTCGAAGCCGGGCTTGATCGAGCGCGGATTTTCGACATCTGAGAAAGTTGAGAGTTCGGCAGTCACAATATCGAAGTCGTGCTTCGTGGCCCAAGACGAGTAGCCCACCTGCTGTTCAAATGAACCCTCGGTGCCAAAAACACTCAGACGAACGGTTGGCTCAAGCGGCGCTGTGCCGACTCGTCGAAGTTCGGCTATGCGCAAAACACCACCATCGCTGGTTTCAAATAGGGCGATCTGGTTGCTGTGACGGTTCTTCCAGAGGCTCACATTTGGGTCGAAAATGCCGTCATTCGCGGTGTCGGCTAAACCGATGCAGGTGACCGAGGTTGCCGCAGCTCCGGTGACCGAAAGCACCGCGCTAACCGAGTGGGTCGAATAGAGCATGGGCGGGAAACTCGCCGTGGCCTTCCACCCATCGCCGCCGTTCGCCGCGTATGCCTCGCTGAAGCCGTGAGACATGTCATGCAGGTACTCGCCTTCGCCATAGACAAACTTGCCGAGCTGGCCCGATTCAAACTTTTGCCGCGCGAAGATCACGGCGGGGTAGTAGTAGCTGGTTTCAGCCATGAAATAGGTCAGTTTGGTGGCGTCTGCTGCAGTGACAAGCTGACTTATCTCGTCCGCGGTGATGCCCATCGGCACGGCGGTATACACGTGACGGCCATTCGCAAGGGCCTCAAGAGCAATTTCGGCATGGGTCCACCTAGGGGTGAAGATTGCAACCGCGTCGAAGTCGCTCTTCCAGAACTCGGCAAGACTCGCAAAAGTTTTCGCAATTGAGAATTTCTCGGCGACTCGGTTTCGACGCTCGTCGTCAAGTTCGACGAGGCCAACTTCTTCAACAAAAGGATGAGCCTGAAATAGCGGTATGAACGAGCCTGAGAACTGGCCGCCGCCAATTACACCAACGCGTAACTTCTTCATTGAAACTCCTCGTCGCAAACTTTCAAAAAGCCTAATCTGCTTCGGATAGTCTTGGCAGCATGACAAATCTTGAACGACCAGAACTTGAGCCAATGCTCGATCCAGCCCCCTCGACCTTGACCATCAAGGATGATGTGATTGGTGACGGTGCCGCAGCTACTCCAGGAGCTGTGGTGAACGTGCACTACCTCGGTGTCGACTACGAGTCTGGTGAGGAGTTTGACTCGTCCTGGAGCAGAAATGAGTCCATCGAGTTTCCGCTAAACCGCCTAATTCGCGGCTGGCAAGAGGGAATTCCGGGCATGAAGGTTGGCGGTCGTCGCACCCTAATTTGCCCGCCAGAGTATGCCTACGGGCCGGTCGGTGGTGGCCACCGACTCTCGGGCCGCACACTGGTTTTTGTTATCGACCTTCTCGGTGTGCAGTAATCAAAGCTTCCTCACAGAAATCCTCACCCAAGTGGTGGGGTTTTCTTATTTGTCGAGCAACTGAAACATGTCCAGTCTCGAATAGATGAGTTTCTTGAAGGATTCGACGTTGCCGGCCAGTGTTTTCAGTTCGGCAGAATCTAGAAACATAGAAATTGACTGGTCTGCGTGTTCCAAAAGCATGCAAGGCTCTCGATTCTCTGATGCCCGCGTCTCACGCTCGTTGCGCTCGTTTCGATGAATCATCTTGAGCGAAATTCGGTGTTTTGCAAGCAGCTCTCGCTGAAGCTGTTTGAAGGCAGATTTCATCTTGATTGGCGAGTGTGAAATGTCGCACAGACTGCAGCTTCGCACTCCAATAAGGTGCCCGAGAACATACGACAGCTCACCGAGTATTCCGCCATCAGCGTTGTAAACCCCTATCACGGTGGCCTTTATCTTTGGGCTGTTCACAGCAGCTGGTATCAACGAATTCTCTCTTTCGTGAGACTCAATCCGAGCGGCTCGATGCAGATTCTCTCTCAAGCTCATATCGATAGACAGAAACTGTCTCGCCTTTGAATTCTTCCTGCCAACCTTTTTCGGGTCGGTGAGTAAAGCCCAGTCTTCTGAGAAGCGAAATCGATGGAAGGTTTCGACTGTCTGAGTCAGCGCTCACACGCACTGCTCCATGCTCCAAGAACAACTTCTCGAGCAGTGCACTCGCGGCTTCATGCGCATACCCCTGCCCCTGATGTTCGACAGCCAGTGTGAAGCCCATCTCGAACAGTCCGGGTTCTTTGAGGGCGTGAAGCGATAAGTCGCCAACTAGATGGCCTGACGAGCGCAGGCGGATCCCGATTTGGAGCCATTCGTCTGCGGGCGGAAAATCAAGCCCTGCTTGAGATTCAATTAGCTCGGTCCCCTGCGACAGACTGTAAGTGGGCTCCCAGCTCTGAAACCTTGCTACCGTCGGGTCTTGGCGGTAAGCGACGAAGGCCTCCAGGTCGGCCATAACCAGCGGCGCGATGCTGAGGCGTTCGGTAAGCAAGGGATAGTGCATGCCTAATTGTATTTTTGGGG
>CAZXFZ010000012.1:0-12509 GCA_964640285.1 uncultured Rhodoluna sp. | reverse complement strand
GTGGTCTTGAAGATCTTTCCGAAACCGCCGGTTGCAAACACGATCGACTTGCCCTGGAAGACGTGAAGGTCTCCGGTTGCCAGTTCGTATGCAACGACTGCCGACGGGCGCTCTTCGCCGTCAACCTTGTTCATGACCAGGTCAAGCACATAGAACTCGTTGAAGAATTCGATGCCCAGCTTGACGCAGTTTTGGTACAGGGTCTGCAGAATCATGTGGCCGGTGCGGTCAGCGGCATAGCACGAGCGGCGAACCGGAGCCTTGCCGTGGTCGCGAGTGTGACCACCGAAGCGACGCTGGTCAATCTTGCCGTCAGGGGTGCGGTTGAAAGGAAGACCCATGTTCTCTAGGTCAATAACTGCCTGAACAGATTCCTTTGCAAGAATCTCGGCGGCATCCTGGTCGACCAGATAGTCGCCACCCTTTACGGTGTCGAAGGTGTGCCACTCCCAGCTGTCTTCTTCGACGTTGGCAAGAGCCGCGGCCATTCCACCCTGAGCCGCACCGGTGTGCGAGCGGGTTGGAAACAGCTTCGAGATGACGGCGGTCTTCGCGTGCGGGCCGGCCTCAATCGCGGCACGCATACCAGCGCCACCGGCGCCGACGATGACGACGTCGTACTCGTAGTGATGCACCTTTGGTGATTCAGTAGTCACTTAGTGATTCCTCTAGATAGGTTTCGGATGCCCTTAGGCAGCTTTACAAACTTGTGGCAGGTAGTTGACCGCTTCTGGATCGATGCATGGGTCGAAGGTGAAAATCACCAGGGTGCCCAAAACAATCAGCGCACCGCAGACCAGCCACAGGGCCCAAACCAGACCCTTGCGCAGTCGTTCGCGCTCGGTGTAGTCGTTCACGAGGGTGCGCATACCGTTGGTGCCGTGGATCATCGCGAGCACCAGCATGGTGAAGTCCATCCACTGCACGGCTGGGCTTGCCCACTTGCCTGCAACGAATGCAAAGTCGATGCCGCTGATGCCGTCTCCCATGACCAGGTTGGCAATCAAGTGGGTGAAGATCAGGGCAATCAGGATGGCGCCCGATGCGCGCATGAACAGCCAACCGTACTTTTCCCAGTTGGCACCCTTGCGGCTGCGAGGGCTCTTTGGAGTTTCGATAACTACAGACATGTTTTATCCCTCTCGCTTAGTGCCAGTTGAAGACGTGGCCGAGGTGACGAATGGCAAATGGAACGAACAGGATGACGGCAATCGCGATTACGACCCACCACATGACGTTCTGGTACTTGGATCCCTTGCGCCAGAAGTCGATCAAGATGACGCGGATGCCGTTCAGTGCGTGATACAAAATCGCGGCTACCAGACCGAGTTCGGCGACGCCGATGAGCGGGGTCTTGTAGGTGCCAATGACCGCGTTGTATGCCTCTGCAGAAACACGAACCAGAGCGGTGTCCAAGACGTGAACTAGCAAAAAGAAAAAGATGGCAACGCCTGTGATGCGGTGGAGAACCCACGACCACATTCCGACCTTGCCGCGGTACAAAGTGCCTGCTGGTTTAGTTGGCACGAATTCCTCCTATTGATGGCTCTTCATCGAAGCGCAAAAATCCCTTCTAGTCTAAGCCCGCCGCCAGCGCTCTTATTTCCAGATGGCACCTATTCGGATAGGGTTTTTAGCATCATGAGCACAGCACGCGACCCTATGGCACGCTTTCACAGCATCATTCCCGCAGGTGGAATTGGAAGCCGGCTCTGGCCGCTCTCGCGGGCATCGGCTCCAAAGTTCCTGCACGACCTCACAGGTTCGGGTCAAACCCTGCTGCAAGACACCTGGGATCGACTAACTCCGCTTGCGGGTCGCGACCGCATCCTGGTGGTTACCGGCAAGGTGCACAAGGCAGCGGTGCTCGAGCAGATCGAGGACCTCTCAACCGAAAATCTGGTTCTCGAACTTAGCCCCAAAGACTCCACTGCTGCCATCGCCTTGGCAGCCGCAATCCTGATGAAGCGCGAGCCAGACGTAATCGTTGGATCGTTTGCTGCAGACCATGTCATCGCCGAAGACGAAGCTTTTCGCGAGGTAGTTCGCGAGGCTGTGGCGGTTGCGGCAACCGGCAAAATCGTGACCATCGGCATTGAGCCAACCGAGCCATCGGTGGGGTTCGGTTACATCAAGGCTGGCGAATCACTTGGCTTGCAGGATGCGCCAAACGCGCGAGATGTCGCTCGATTCGTGGAAAAGCCGAACATCGCAAAAGCTCGCAAGTATGTCGAATCTGGCGACTACCTGTGGAACGCCGGAATGTTTATCGCACCAGCCGCGCTCTTGCTCGACCAGCTGGCTAAGACCGAACCAGAGCTGCACGAGGCGCTGACCAAGCTCGCCGACGCCTGGGATACCGAAGACCGCAAAGAAGTCCTGAACAAGATTTGGCCGAAGCTTAAGAAGGTGGCAATTGACTACTCGGTCGCCGAACCTGCAGCCGCTGCCGGTTTGGTTGCGGTTGTTCCGGCAACTTTCTCTTGGCATGACGTTGGCGACTTCGCCGCGATAGCCGAACTGCAGTCTCAGGGCCGTCGCGGCAACCTTGCGGTGCTCGGAAACGCCAAGGTGCTGGCAGACTCATCCAGCGGAATTTTGGTTTCGGATACCGATCGACTTGTCGCACTAATCGGTGTCGAAGACATCATCGTCGTGGATACTCCGGATGCCCTTTTGGTGACCACCAAGGAGCACGCCCAGCGGGTCAAAAACCTGGTGGATGCGTTGCGCACAACCGGCCACGAAGACGTTTTGTAGGATTTTTGGGCGATGTAAGCCCTTACATGTAACGTCTGCGTAAAAATCTGGGCATTCTCACAGTTCGCAACCGAATGTTTACTTTGGAAGATTAGGCTTGCCTAGAACCAAAGCAGATGAAATCCATCTGTTGTTTCAGGAGGAGACAAGTGAACACCAGTTCAGCATTCAAGGGCCTCGCAATGACTGCAGTTGCAGCATTGACCCTTGCTGGTTGTGCCGCAGCGCCAGCTGAGCCAACCGTAACCCCAGTCGACTACAAGGCCTGCATGGTTTCTGACTCAGGCGGCTTCGACGACGCATCATTCAACGAAGAGGCATACAACGGCCTGAAGGAAGCAGAAGCAACCCTCGGCGTTCAGATTGCAACCGTTGAGTCCCCAGAAGGCGCAACCCAGACCGACTACGACTCAGCTGTTGACTCGCTGGTCTCAGAGGGCTGCGACATGATCATCAACGTTGGTTTCGCGCTTGCGCTGACCACCCGTGAATCAGCAAAGGCTCACACTGACGTGAACTTCGCACTGATTGACTCGGCTCTGTCGAACGACGACTTCTCGCCGCTCAGCCTGCCAAACGTAAAGCCAATCCAGTACGACACCGCTGAGGCTGCATTCCTCGCCGGTTACCTGGCTGCAGCAACCAGCAAGACCGGCAAGGTAGCTACCTACGGTGGAATGCTGTTCCCATCAGTAACCATCTTCATGGATGGCTTCAAGCAGGGTGTTGCACACTACAACGAGGTCAAGGGAACCAAGGTTGTTGTTCTTGGTGCCGAGGGTGCTGACAGCTCGAAGTGGGCTGCAACCGGTGACTTCAGCGACCAGGCCAAGGGTAAGACCCTGACCGAGCAGTTCTTCGCTCAGGGCGCTGACATCGTTCTGCCAGTAGCTGGTCCAGTAGGTATCGGCTCGGGTCAGGCAACTCTCGACAAGCCAGGCACCCTGGTTATCGGTGTTGACAGCGACTGGTACGGCATTGCAACTCACGCCGAGTACAAGGCCAACATCTTGACCTCGGTCGAGAAGAAGATGGCTAAGGCTGTTCTTGAGGTCATCAAGTCGGGCGTTGAGGGCACCTTCACCGGTGGCGACGAGAACCAGTACGTTGGCACCTTGGCCAACGGTGGCGTTCAGATCTCGGCACAGCACGACGTTGTCTACCCAGACGGCATCGCAGCTGAGCTGGAGGCCCTGAAGGCTGACATCATCTCGGGCAAGGTTGTTGTTACCTCACAGTACGACAAGTAATCCAGCCTGAATAAAGGTATGGTCGGGGGTCGCACGCGAGTGCGGCCCCCGATTTCTTTATCAAGTTAGACTTCATTTACCTGTTGCCTTACGCATAGTGCAAGGCAACCAAACAGCTAGAAAAAGTGCGAGAGAGCAATGAAGCTTGAACTGCGTGGCATCACCAAGCGCTTCGGCAGCCTGGTGGCCAACGACAACGTCAACCTGGTCGCTGAGCCCGGCAAAATCCACTGTTTGCTTGGCGAGAATGGTGCCGGCAAATCAACACTCATGAATGTCCTGTATGGGCTTTACCAGCCCGACGGTGGCCAGATTCTGCTTGACGACCAGCCAGTTTCTTTTGCCGGCCCTGGTGATGCCATGGCAGCCGGCATCGGCATGGTGCACCAGCACTTCATGCTGATTCCAGTTTTCACGGTGGCCGAAAACGTAATGCTCGGCCACGAGCCAACCAAGTTTGGTGGGCTGCTTGATCGCGACCAGGCTCGAGCCAAGGTGCGCGAGATTTCGGATCGTTTTGGGTTCGACATCGACCCCGATGCTCTGGTTGGTGATCTGCCGGTCGGTGTTCAGCAACGAGTCGAGATCATCAAGGCGCTTATCGGCGATGCCAAGGTCTTGGTTTTTGACGAGCCAACCGCAGTGCTGACTCCTCAAGAAACCGATGAACTGATGCAGATCATGCGTCAATTGCGCGATGCCGGCACAGCCATCGTGTTCATCACGCACAAGTTGCGCGAGGTGCGTGAGGTTGCCGACCAGATCACGGTGATTCGCCTCGGCAAGATTGTCGGTGAAGCAAGCCCAACCTCGTCGGCGAGCGAACTTGCGTCGATGATGGTGGGCCGCGCGGTTGATCTCGATGTGACCAAGTCGCCGGTCAAGCCCGGCAAGGCATCCTTTCAGGTTCGCAACCTTTCGGCCTGGAACACAGCTGGCACCAAGGTGCTCGATGACGTTTCGCTAGATATTCACGAAGGTGAAATCTTGGTAATCGCTGGAGTTCAGGGCAACGGTCAAACCGAGCTCACCGAGGCAATCATTGGAATGCACGGAAAGACCTCGGGGTCGATTTCGCTCGATGGCAAAGAACTTATTGGCAAGAACGTCAAGCAGGTGCTCGACCTCGGCGTTGGATTTGTTCCAGAGGACCGCACCGAGGATGGGTTGGTGGCTGAATTCACTATCGCCGAAAACTTGATGCTCGACCGCAGCGACCGACCTCCGTTTGCCAAGGGCATCAGTTTGCGCCTCGATTACCTTCGCGAGTTCGCCGAGCAGAAGCGCAAGGAATTCGATATTCGCTCGCAATCAATCGATTCAACCGCGAGCCAGCTCTCGGGCGGAAATCAGCAGAAGGTCGTGCTGGCTCGAGAACTATCTCGCGAACTGCGACTGCTGGTGGCTTCACAGCCAACCCGCGGACTTGACGTTGGTTCAATCGAGTTCGTGCACGAGCAGATTGTTGCCACTCGCGATAAAGGCATCCCAGTAATGATTGTGGCCACCGAGCTCGATGAAGCCACCGCACTGGGCGACCGAATCGCTGTGATGTACAAGGGCAAGATCGTTGGAATCGTTCCTGCTGACACCCCACGCGAGGTGCTCGGGCAAATGATGGCTGGCATTAGCGTGAAGGAGGCCGCGGCATGACCGAATCAAACGTTGCCAAGAAGCTAGACGGGCGCAAGCTAATCTCTGAGATTTTCAACTCAAGTGGATGGCTAACCGTGCTCGCCGTGGTCGCCTCATTCTTGATTGGCGGCATCCTGATTGCCGCGGCCAACGAGGATGTGCAGAACACGGCCGGCTACCTAGCTGCTCGCCCTACCGACTTTCTTCAAGCGCTGTGGAATGCAATCTATGGCGCATACGAGGCCATGTTCCGCGGTGCGATTTTCAACTTCAAGGCTGACGACTTCATCGGCCAAATTAAACCATTGACCGAGACTTTGGCCTACGCCACCCCGATTACGCTTTCGGGTCTCGGTCTGGCAGTTGCATTCCGTTCGGGGTTGTTCAACATTGGTGCGCCGGGTCAAATCATTTTCGGTGCCATGTTCGCTGGCTGGATTGGTCTGAACCTTGAGCTGCCTTGGGGTCTGCACTTTCCGATCGCGGTATTGGCGGGAATCTTCGGCGGTGCCGCATTCGGTGCTCTGGTCGGATTCCTGAAAGCCACCACGGGTGCGAACGAGGTCATCCTGACCATCATGTTCAACTACGTGGCGATTTTGCTGCTTCAGTTCTTGTTGAAGACTCCATTCCTGCAGGCTCCTGGTGCGGTGAACCCGATCTCGGCACCAATCAAGGACACAGCCCTGTTCCCTGGCTTCGGTGACCAGTTCAGAGTTCACACGGGTTTCTTTGCGATGCTACTCGCCGTTGTTGCGGTGTGGTGGCTGCTCAACCGCAGCTCAATCGGATTCCAGTTCAGGGCGCTGGGTCACAACCCAAACGCTTCGAAAACCGCTGGCATCAACATCGGCTTGACCTTTGTGCTGGTGATGGCGGTTTCCGGTGCGCTGAGCGGTTTGGCCGGCGCCACCCAGATCCTCGGCACCGAGCGAGTGCTGACCACCGGTGTTGCGGCATCCTTCGGATTCGACGCGATCACGGTTGCACTACTCGGACGCAACAAGCCACTGGGAGTTCTCGGTGCGGGTCTGCTGTTCGGTGGCCTTCGAGCTGGAGCCGTGCTCATGCAGGCCAACCAGTCGGTGCCGATTGACATCGTCCTTATCGTGCAATCGCTGATTGTGCTGTTCATCGCGGCACCGCCGCTGGTGCGCGCAATCTTCTTCTTGCGTCGTTCAAAGGAGGTGGCAGCGTGAAACAATCCAAGCGCACCCCGATTGCCCTGCTAGTGCTTTGGTTGCTAGTAGGCGCGTCCCTGTTCACCGTCGACCCGAAGGCCGAGACCTCGGTTCAGATTTCGGTTGATTCCGATTTCTTCAAGTTGCCGCTGTTCTCGCTGCCATCACAGGGATTTGGCTTCTTCACGATGATTGTGATGGCTGCTGTCGTGGTGGCATCCTTCGTCTTCGTCATGCTCAAGAATCAGAAGACGCCAAAGGCTCTGCCTATCGTGTTTGGTGTAGCCCTCGTGCTGCAGCTTCTGGTGCAGCTGTTTGCCGGCAAGAACATGACCTTCACCTCGCTGCTTCAAGGCGCACTGGCACTCTCGGTTCCGCTGATCTTCGGATCGCTGGCCGGTGTGCTTAGCGAACGAGTTGGCATTGTGAACATCGCCATCGACTCGCAGCTGCTGATCGGTGCGTTTGCCTCGGCGTTCGCAGCCTCGCTCAGCGACAACCTCTTCGTTGGTTTGATTGCCGCGTTGATTGCCGGCGCGTTGGTCAGCCTCGTGCTCGCTGTGTTCAGCATCAAGTACGTGGTTGATCAGATCATCGTGGGTGTGGTCTTGAACGTTCTTGTCGTAGGTTTGACGAACTTCTTGTTCAGCACCTTGCTAACCGAGAACCGTTCACTATTCAACTCGCCACCGCGATTCGAAAAGATTGAGATTCCGGTCTTGGCGCACATTCCGGTGATTGGCCCGGTTCTGTTCAACCAGACCCTGATTGTCTATCTCATGTATGTCGCAGTATTCGCCGTCTGGGTTGCCCTGTTCAAGACCCGCTGGGGCCTGCGAGTCCGCGCAGTTGGCGAGTATCCAAAGGCGGCCGACACAGTGGGAATCAAGGTTTACCGAACCCGCTACATTTCGGTGACCATCGGCGGTGCCCTAGCCGGTCTCGGTGGCGCCTTCTTCACGCTCGGTCAAGTCGGCGCGTTCGGCAAAGAAATGACCAATGGCGCGGGCTACATCGCGCTGGCGGCTCTGATCTTTGGTCGCTGGAATCCGCTCTATGCTGCGATGGCCGCGCTGCTGTTCGGTTTCGCGCAGAATCTGCAATACGGCCTGGCAATCATCGGTTCGCCGGTTCCTAGCGAGTTCTTGCTGATGCTGCCATACGTCTTGACCGTGGTTGCGGTTGCCGGTTTGGTCGGCAAGGTGACTGGTCCGGCCGCAGTCGGCAAGCCATACATCAAGAGTTAGCCACACTTCGAAAGACAGGTGTCAGCTGTGTCAGCAATCAACTGGGATGCCCTTCGCGCAACCGCGATCGATGCGATGAAGAAGGCCTATGTGCCCTATTCCAAGTTTCCGGTTGGGGCTGCCGCACTCACCGATGATGGTCGCATCGTCAGCGGTTGCAACGTCGAGAATGCATCGTATGGGCTGACGCTCTGCGCGGAATGCTCGCTGGTTAGCCAACTAACCATGACCGGTGGTGGACGTCTGGTTGCGTTCTACTGCGTTGACAAAGCCGAGAACGTCTTGATGCCCTGCGGGCGTTGCCGTCAGCTGCTGTTCGAACACAGCGCACCTGGCATGGTGCTCGAAACGGTCTCGGGCAAAAAGACCATCGAGCAGGTGATTCCGGATGCCTTTGGCCCCCGCGACTTAGAGGAGCGCAGCTAGTGAGTGAGTTTTCAGCCGTTGAGCTGATCATCAAAAAGCGCGAACGCGCAGAATTGAGCACCGCCGAAATTGCCTGGCTGGTGCAGAACTACACCTCGGGCAAGGTGGCCGACGAGCAGATGTCATCAATGGCAATGGCAATTTTGCTCAACGGCATGAACCGTCGCGAGATTCGCGACCTGACCATGGAGATGGTGCGCTCAGGTGAGCGCTTAGATTTCAGCTCACTATCGGTTCCAACTGCAGATAAGCACTCGACGGGTGGAGTCGGAGACAAGATCACATTGCCGCTTGCCCCGCTTGTGGCGGTATTTGGGGTGGCGGTGCCCCAGCTCTCAGGTCGAGGCCTGGGTCACACCGGTGGAACCCTCGACAAGCTCGAATCGATTCCGGGCTGGCGAGCAAACCTGAGCAACGACGAAATGCATCGCCAGCTGGCCGAGGTCGGAGCCGTCATTTGTGCTGCCGGCTCGGGTCTCGCACCGGCAGACAAAAAGCTATACGCGCTTCGTGACGTGACCGGCACGGTTGAAGCGATTCCGCTGATTGCCAGCTCGATCATGAGCAAAAAAATCGCCGAAGGAACCGGTTCGCTGGTGCTCGATGTGAAGGTCGGCTCTGGTGCATTCATGAAGACACTAGAGCGAGCCCGCGAGCTGGCCGAAACTCTGGTGGACTTGGGCAACGATGCCGGAGTGAACACTTCGGCACTGCTCACCGACATGTCAACTCCGCTCGGACTCAAGATTGGCAACGCCCTCGAGGTCGAAGAATCAGTCGAGGTGCTGGCCGGTGGTGGTCCATCAGACGTGGTTGACCTCACTGTCGCTATGGCATCCGAGATGCTGCGCCTGGCCGGCAAGCCCGACGTCGACGTGGCCGCAGCGCTTAGAGACGGTCGAGCCATGGATAAGTGGCGCGCCATGATCAGTGCCCAAGGTGGCGACCCGGCAGCCAAGCTACCGGTTGCCCGCGAAACACATTTGGTGCGCGCAGAGGCATCCGGCGTGATTTCAAAGATGGATGCGCTCTCGCTTGGCGTTGCGTCTTGGCGCTTGGGAGCCGGGCGTGAGCGCAAAGAAGATGCCGTGCAGTTCGGTGCCGGCATCACCCTGCACGCTCAGGTCGGTCAGCGAATCGAAGCCGGAGCGCCACTGCTAACCCTGCACACCGACGAACCGCAACGTTTCGAGCGAGCCATGGAATCGCTCGCCGGAGCCATTAGCATTGATGACTCAACCCCTAGCGAGCGCAAGATAGTGCTCGAGCGAATCGCGCGAAGCTAAACCAGAAAGCGGCATCCCATGAGCAAAATCGACTTCAAAGCCCTGCCAAAGGTTTCTCTGCACGACCACCTCGACGGTGGATTGCGCCCGCAGACCATCATCGACATCGCTCGTGAAACCGGTTTCGATTTGCCCACCACCGACGCCGAAGAACTGCGCGAATGGTTTGAGACACAGGCCGATTCGGGTTCGCTGGTTGAGTATCTGAAGACCTTCGACATCACCGTGGGTGTGATGCAAACCAAGGATGCCCTGACTCGCGTGGCCCGCGAATTCGTGCTCGACCTGCACGAAGATGGCGTGATTTACGGCGAGGTTCGTTGGGCACCCGAACAGCATCTGCGCGGCGGATTGACCCTAGACGAAGTCGTCGATGCGGTGCAGGACGGACTCGAGCAGGGCATGGATGCGGTTGACGCCAAGGGTGGTTTCATTCGCACCGGTCAACTTGTGACTGCCATGCGCCACAACGATCGCGGTCTAGAGATTGCCGAGCTTGCTGTGCGACACCGCAACAACGGTGTTGTCGGTTTCGACATTGCAGGGGCCGAAAAGGGATTCTTGCCCGTTCGTCACAAGTTGGCCTTCGAGTACTTGGCCAGTGAATTGTTCCCATGCACCGTGCACGCTGGTGAGGCTGACGGCATCGAAAGCATCAAGGATGCGATTGTGTCGGGGCGAGCCCAGCGCCTGGGGCACGGCGTTCGCATCGTCGAGGACATTCTGGTTTCAGAAAGCCAGGGCGACACCGATTTCGTGCAGCTTGGTCCGGTTGCCCGCTGGGTTTACGACCACGGCATCGCGCTCGAGCTTTCACCGTCGTCAAACCTGCAAACCGGAGCCATCGAAGAGTTCGGTGAGCAAATCGGTGATCACCCATTCGGCATCCTCTATGACCTCGGGTTCAACGTCACCGTAAACACCGACAACCGGCTAATGTCTGGCACCAGCCTCACTCGCGAGTTACAACTGCTCGCCGAGGCATTTGAGTTTGAGTTGGATGACCTCGAACAGTTCCAGTTGAACGCAGCCGGAGCCGCTTTCCAGGATCTCGAAGACCGCGAAGAGCGCAAGGAGATCATCCTCGAGGGCTTCGAAGAGCAGCGCAGGAAGCGCTAGCCGATGAGATTCGCGGCAATCAGCGAAGCGCTCGGTCAGGATGCGATCGAGGTGGGCTTTGTCGCGATGAATCGAAGCCAGGCAATCGCCGAGGCAGGTCGACTGTTGGTCGCGTCGGGGCGGGTCGAACAGCCATACGTTGACGAGATGATTCAGGCTGTCGAGCAGCACGGCCCATACATAGTTATCGCACCTGGCATCGCCCTGGCGCACGGTCGACCTTCGAAGCTGGTTTTGGACACTGGCATTTCGCTGTTGACGCTCGCTGAACCGGTAACTTTCGGCAACAAGAGAAACGACCCGGTGCGGTTGGTGATCGGCTTGGCTGCCTTTGATCACACCGCGCATCTGGGCATGATGCGCGAGCTCGCCGTGATGCTGAGCGACACCGAAATAGTGAATTCGCTGTTAAACGCCGTCACAATCCAGCAGATTCGAGATCTTCTGTAATTTCATCTGCGACAATCGAGGCATGAAGTTGCTTGCGGTCTGCGGAATGGGGATTGGCACCTCGGTTTTGCTCAAGATGAATGCCGAAAAGGTGTTGCGCACCTTGGGGATTGAAGCGACCGTTGACGCCACCGATTTGGCTTCAGCGCAAGAGCGTCGCGATGCACAGGTGATTCTGACCACCCCTGATTTGGTCGAGAAACTGCAGGGTCTGCCGGCCGAAGTAATCGCAATCGAACACTTCTTTGACCTCGAGGAAATTACCGAAAAGCTTGAGCACTCGCTCGGCTAGGCTTTGGGCATGACCCAGCCGCAAACCAACGAAAATCTGCCAAACCCGGGCTCAACCGATAGAACTCAAATTCACCGACTCGGCGATCGGGCCGTGCACGACCGCGCTGTAATGTACGAGATCCTCGATTCAACAGTGCTGTGCCATGTCGGTCTTGTTTTCGACCACCAACCTTTTGTGCTGCCCATGGGCTTTGCCCGAGTGGGTGACGAACTCCTGCTGCACGGATCAACCGGTGCACGTTTCATGCGCGAGATGGCGGCTGGCGCACCGGTGTGCGTGACGGTGACCATGCTTGACGGTCTCGCGGTCGCGCGCAGCAACTTCGAATCGAGCATGAACTACCGTTCGGTTGTGGTTTTCGGGGCGGCCCGCGAGATCACCGGTGACGACAAGGCCAAAGCGTTGGATGCGCTAAGCGATGCGCTGATTCCCGGCCGGGTTGCCGAGGTTCGCCCCGCCACCAAGAAAGAATTGGCCGCCACCACGATCCTCGCGCTGCCGTTGGACGAGGCATCGGTGAAGGTACGCGACGGGGGAGTCGAAGACAACCCGAGCGATATTGGTACAGGAGTTTGGGCTGGTGTGGTGCCACCGCGCGTGGTTGCTGACGAACCGATTGCCGCCGACGATGATGCCGCCGGCCTGCCGATTCCGCAAAGCGTCAAAGATTGGATTGCGCGGCCCAAGGCCTAGGTGCAACCCTCTTGCCAACCTGACTAGGCGAGCACGACCCGACTAGGCGAGCACGACCCGACTAGGCGAGCACAACTCGCATAGCTGATTCAAGCTCGGCGAGCAGGTTTTTGGCAATCGACGCCGATGTGCCGGTGGCCTGAAGGTAGCACTTGACCTTGGGCTCA
>CAZXFZ010000011.1:7179-12775 GCA_964640285.1 uncultured Rhodoluna sp. | reverse complement strand
TGATTCTTGGCACCGCCAAGCGCCTGCACCCTCTTGCCGTTTCGCGAACCCGATTCATAGACGTACTTCGCTATTGGGGTCGAACCCACAAACGAGATGGCTTTCACCTCAGGGTGTTCAAGCAGCCCATCAACCGCCACTTTGTCGCCATTGACAACGTTGAACACGCCGTCTGGAAGACCTGCCTCCTGCAACAGGCTCGCGATCCAAAGCGCCGCGCTCGGGTTTTTCTCTGAAGGCTTCAACACAACAGTGTTGCCCGCGGCAATCGCCAGTGGAAAAAACCACATCGGCACCATGGCCGGAAAATTGAAGGGGCTGATGATGCCAACCACGCCCAGCGGTTGCCTGATGCTGTAAACATCAACACCCGTGGATGCGTTTTCGGTGAACGAACCTTTGAGCAGGTGCGGGATGCCAGTCGCGAACTCTACGACCTCTTGCCCGCGAGTGATTTCGCCGAGCGCATCCGACAGCACCTTGCCGTGCTCGGCAGTGATGATTTCTGCCAGCTCGGGCTTGCGAGCGTTGAGCAGTTCTCTGAACCGAAACAGGATCGCCTGCCGCTGGGCCAGGCTACGGTCACGCCAATCGGGGAATGCAGCCGCGGCAGCCGCAACGGCATCCTGCAATTCAGCGGAGTTGGCTAGGGCCACCGAGCCGGTCTGCACACCGAGGGCTGGATCGTAAACCGCACCGAACCTGCCCGATTCGCCGAGCACCGAGCGCCCGCCAATCCAGTGTCCAATTCGCTTAGGTTCAGTCATGGTGTTGCCTCACTCGAACTCGGCACGGGCGCCATGCTCGGCCTGCTAATCCAAGTCTGGCACTAACGCCTTCTTAATGCGCTCTGGCGAGACTTTCTCTGCTGCGCCCAAGTGCTGAGCAAACAGGCTCACACGATATTCCTCGAGTAACCAGCGGGTTGTCCTTAGATGGCCAGAGGCATCGAGCGGGCATGGCAACTTGCCACCGGCAAAGACATAGAGCCCCAGCGCGCGGTCGAACTCAGCGTTATTAGCGGCATCGCGATCTCGGTTGTCGAGAATCCGCTCGAACCGATAACTCACGGCCTCGAGATAGGTCGGGTAGCGGCTCAATTGGGCAAGCCCAGAGACCCGCACGAATCCAGGATGCAGCAATTCGGCGAGGTGCTGCTTCTCAGCACTCAAGACGCCCAGCAGATCGAAAGCGTTGTTCTTGGCCAAAATCTTTTGCGCCTTGGTCGCCAGAGTCGAGATGTTGGCAAGCAGCGCCAGTGCGTCAAACGTCTCTTTTATCAATTCTTGGTTCACTTGGCCGCGCAGTTTTTCGAACTCAACTTTGCTGTACACCAGCCCGTTCACCGGTCTGAGTGCCCGATCAATTTGAGCCATTACGGCATCCTCGACAAGGTCTTCGAATCGTTTGTATGGAAGTGCGGCAAGTGCAAGCTTTTCGGCACTCGAGAGGTGCTCTTTTAGATAGTCGAATGGCAGGATGAGTGATTTGCGAATCAGCGCTGCCACCCCGAAAGGGTGCAACTGCCGCTGCTGCTTTTGCGTGGCCAGCACCCTTAGTGCGATGTGCCCGCTTGGTTCGACAACCAACGTAGGAAAGGCGCTCACGCGGTTGCCCGCGAGAGTTGACTCGAGTTTTGAGTCAAGTTCGTCGAAGTCCCAGGCATCGAGGTTTTCGCGTTCGATAGGCGAGCTGGTGGATTGCGCGACCTGTGCGACGGCTGTGTCGGTGGCATCTGCGAGCTTCGTTTGAAGCGCGAGCAAATCAGTGCCCAGGCCAAGAGTTTTGCCCGAAGAATCGACAACGCGATAGGTCATGCGCATCGCGGTGGTCAGTTTTGAAGTGTCGAAATCCTCGGGTTTGACCACCACTCCAGCCATTTGTTGAATGGTTCTGGCCAATACCTGCAGCAGGTTGCCGGCGGGCATCTCGGGCAACTGGGCAAGGATGCGTTTCGCCCAATCCCCTGCCGGCACAACATTTCTGCGAATGTTCTTGGGTAATCCGCGGATCAGCTCGGTGACCAACTCGGCTCGCAAGCCCGGCACCAACCAGTCGAATTCGTCTCTTGTGACAGAAGCGAGGATTGGCAGCGGGATATCAACGCAAACGCCATCGTCGACTGCCCCGGGATCGAAGCGATAGCGCAGCTTGAGTTGCTGGCCTCCGTGCGACCAGACCAGCGGATTTTGTGCCTCATTTTGCGCGATATTTGACGCTTCAATAAAGTCTTCGCGCGTCATGGTCAGCAGCTTCGGGTTCTCGTGCTGGGCCTTGCGCCACCACCCCTCGAAGGTTCGCGTCGAAAAGACCTCAACCGGGATTCGCTGGTCATAGAAGTTGAAGACGTCTTGCTCATCGGGTGCGAGTTGCGGTTTGCGGGCACGATTTGCGGCGGCCTCAAGCTGCGCAAGCAACGAACGATTGGCACGATAAAACGCAGGTTTCGCATCCCACTCGTTGTCAACCAGAGCGTGCCGAATAAA
The DNA here is from genome assembly GCA_964640285.1 of uncultured Rhodoluna sp. Taxonomy (GTDB): domain Bacteria; phylum Actinomycetota; class Actinomycetes; order Actinomycetales; family Microbacteriaceae; genus Rhodoluna. Next base: position 10,289 of record CAZXFZ010000011.1, on the reverse strand, counting down.
CAACTCTCGACAGAGCGCCTGATCAATTCTTGAGAACTGGATGCGCCGATTCGCAACGATCGGAACCCCAAACAGGGTGACGCGCTCAAAGCCGATGACGGCTCCTTGGGTGGCATCCCAGTGCGGTTCGCTGTAGCTTCGGCGGCAAAGATCCGGAGCCAGTTTTTCGGCCCATGCAGGATCGATCGCGGCATTCATTCGAGCAAACAGGCGGCTAGTTTCGACGAGTTCTGCGCTCATCACGGCAGCCGGGGGTTTTTTGGCCAGCGTCGAACCCGGAAAGATCACGAACTTCTTGCCATTTGAACCCAAAAACTCGGGCTGAGTTTTCTTGGTCAGGTCTTGCCGCAAACCAATGTGACTGAGCAGGCCAGCGAGCAGTGAACGATGGATGCCATCTGGGTCGATTTTGGGTGCACCAAAGTCAAAACCGAGTGGTTTGGTGACCGATTTGAGCTGACGAACCAGATCCTGCCATTCACGTATGCGCAGGTAATTCAGGTGTTCGCTCTTGCAGAGCCTGCGAAAAGCCGAAGACGAGAGCTTTGTCTGCTGCTCTTCGACGTAATTCCAAAGATTCAGCAGTGTCAAGAAGTCACTCGTCGGGTCGGCAAATCGAGCGTGCAGTTGGTCAGCTCGGTCGCGCTTTTCGAGTGGCCGCTCGCGCGGATCTTGAATCGTGAGTCCAGCGACAATCACCATGACCTCACGAACCAAGCCGGCGTTGTTTGACTCAATCAGCATGCGAGCGAATCTTGGTTCGATCGGCAACCGCGACAGCTGGCGGCCCACTGGAGTAAGTCGAATTTCAGAGGAAGACGCCTCGTCGATCGCACCGAGTTCTTGAAGCAGAGCGAGGCCGTCTTTGACACCTCGTGGGTCTGGTGGCTGGATAAATGGGAATCGAGTGATGTCTCCCAAGCCGATGCTCGCAGCTTGCAAAATTACCGAGGCTAGGTTGGTTCGCAGAATTTCGGGATCGGTGAATTCAGGTCTCGACAAGAAGGAATCCTCTGAGTACAAGCGAATCACGACACCTGCACTCAATCGACCAGCACGGCCCGCACGCTGATTCGCACTCGCCTGAGAAATGGGCTCAATTGGCAGGCGTTGAACGCGCGCCTTGGCGCTGTATCTCGAGATTCTGGCCGTTCCGGCATCAACCACGTACTTGATGTTCGGAATGGTCAAGCTGGTCTCTGCAACGTTGGTCGCCAGAATGACTCGGCGCTTTAGACCAGCAATGCGACTTCGCTCGAACACGCGATGCTGCTCGGCCGCACTCAATCGACCATAAAGCGGCAGAAGTTCGGTGCCGCGCTCTAGAGCGCCCGATGCAATTTGACCGCCAATCGCATCCTGCGCATCTCGGATCTCGGATTCACCCGATAGAAAGACGAGCACATCGCCATCGGGTTCACGCTGCAGTTCTTTGAGTGCCTCGATGATTCCCTCGATGAAGTCGCTCGGCTGTGAGGACTCATCGGTTTCGGAATCGAGATCGCTGTCTTTTTGAGTCTCACGCTCGCCCGCAAGGGGTCGATAGCGAACTTCGATTGGAAAGGTTCGTCCGCTCACCTCGATGATCGGCGCATCGCCAAAATGACGACTGAATGATTCTGGATCGATGGTTGCCGAGGTGACGATCACCTTCAAATCTGGCCGTTTGGGCAGCAACTGCTTGAGATAGCCAAGCAGAAAGTCGATGTTCAGACTTCGTTCGTGGGCCTCGTCGATGATGATTGTGTCGAACTGCTTTAGCAACCGGTCGCGCTGAAGCGCATTCAAAAGGATGCCGTCGGTCATGACCTTGACCTTGGTTTCGGCCGCCGATTTATCGGTAAAGCGCACCTGGTAACCCACCAGTGTGCCGAGCTCAACGCTCAACTCTTCGGCGATTCGTTCAGCAACCGAGCGCGCTGCGATTCTGCGAGGCTGGGTATGCGCGATGCTCGTGCGACCAAGCTCTAGACACATCTTGGGCAGCTGAGTGGTTTTGCCAGAGCCGGTTGCGCCGGCAATGACCACTACCTGATTGCTGCTGATGGCCTCGAGTATCTCTTCGCGTAACTGGCTGACTGGCAGGTCAGCCGGATACGAAATTCTAGGTTCGACCATTTAGTCTTTCGAGCCGCCGGGTGGACCAATCATCAAAAGAGTCACGAAGATCAGGATGACGGCCAACACCAGTGCGGCTGCCAAAAGAATGGGTCTGTTTAGGAACCAGCGATACAGGCGGTCAAACCAGTGGTCATCTCGGGGGTGCCCACTGTGTTCGCGACGCCAATCGCCCTCAAGGTGACCTTTCGACTTCAGCCACAATTCGAATGGAAGCGTCGCAAATGGCACGATTGCAAGAGTCACGGCGAGCGCAGCTCGACCGAACTTCCAGCGGTTATTCACGGCAACCAACACCGCGGTGGTGCCGTAGGCCAGGAATACCGCACCGTGGATGCCTCCGACGATGGTGAATGCAAGCGGGTCAATGCCGACGGATGCTCGCAGAATCAAACCGGTGATCAACGCACCCCAGGTGAATACCTCTGCGGTTGCGAAGAGTTGAAAGAGTTTTTTCGGTGTCATGTCACTCCTATTTTGGTTCGATTTTGCAGGCTGGGGTTCCACCTGGAAGCCGGTGTCTAAATCTTGCGGTCAACCAGTAGCCAATCGCGGCTAGCCATCTTAACGGGGCAACAGTCATTGCTCGACCGACTAGTCGGTTGAGCCAACCGCCTTGAAGCTCGATCAACTTTGCGAAGCATTCGTGTCCGGCAAAATTCAGGCCGTCGAGGTGTAACTGCACTTTCGCACTCGCCTGACTCTCGGTGAGCCCCAGGCTTGCCAAGTCTGCTCGCTGCCAAGGCACAACCTGCAAACCGATGCGGGATTTTGCCGCCGCGAAGTTTGCTGCCGAGGTGCAGAATCCGCAGTCGCCATCGAAAACCAGCGTTGCCTTCATCTAGAGCAACCTCAGTTGCCCAATTTCTTGGTCGCCACCCAATACCTGGGGTGCAACCAGTGCGAATACTCTTTCGAATTCACTCTGGCTGATGAGTTCGTGCTTGCGCATGAGGCCGAGCAGAATCGACGCGCTGGGTCGGTGTGCACCA
>CAZXFZ010000011.1:2399-7169 GCA_964640285.1 uncultured Rhodoluna sp. | reverse complement strand
GATTGCCAGACCGTATCCAGTCTTGGTGGCAACGGCCAGCACACCCTCGGCACCGAGCTTCGAAACGACACCGAGTTCGCGCATCAAAATCGCATCAGCCGTGCCTTCATCGCCGATGACTGCGGGGTTTTCGACCATGGCGGCGAATATCTCGGGTTCTGTTTGAGCCAGTTTTCCAAATGCCCGAGCTAACCCCTCGACTGTGAGTGCGTGCAGCGGTGCCCCGCATCCATCGATGGTGCTGTGAACAATGTGCTCACCTGAGAACTCTTCGATGACCTCGCGAACCATCAGCTGCAATGGATGACTCGCATCGAGATAGGTTGCAGTATCGAAACCCGCAAGTTTAGAAGCGGCCAAGAATCCCGCGTGCTTGCCCGAGCAATTGAAGAAAAGTCGTGTTGGGCCCTGAGCCTTGGCTCTAGCGCTCAGATTGCCGGGCCAAGCAGTCGGGCACTGCAGGGCATCGACACCAAGGTTGACGCTGTTGAGCACCTCGAGAACGAGCTGGGTGTGCAAGCTAGTGCCGTGATGGCTGGCCGACGTGATTGCTAGCGCAGCGCCCTCGAGGTTCAATCCTGCTCTGCGCATGGCCACGGTCTGCAGCGGTTTGACGGCGCTTCGCGGATAAACCACTCGCTTTGCCGACCCCAGTTGAGCGATTAGTTTGCCGCTCGGATCCGTACCCGCCGCGATGGCGCGGTGGCGCGATTCGACGCTTCCACCGCGAAGCAGATCGGCTGCCTCAACGTAATCCGATGATTTGGCAGCTAGAAGCTCTAGGGTTTGCTGGTCGGTGCTCACAAAACCAGTCAACCACAACCCGAGCCGGCACGGGTCAGCGGTAACATTTAGGGCATGTCAGACATGAGATTCCTCGCCGGAGACGCCAACTGGTGGCGTCAGGCCGCCATCTATCAGATTTACCCACGAAGCTTTGCCGACAGCAACGGCGATGGAATTGGCGACATCCGCGGAATCATCAGCAAAGTCGACTACCTCAAGAAACTTGGTGTGGATGCCGTCTGGCTCAGCCCGCACTATCCGTCGGCGCTGGCCGATGGTGGCTATGACGTTGACGACTATCGCGACGTCGACCCCCGTCTCGGCACGTTGGCAGATTTCGACGAGCTGATCGCAAAGCTTCACGAAAACGGCATGCGAATCATCATCGACGTTGTGCCGAATCACTCGGGCAGCGGACACCAGTGGTTCAAGGATGCGCTTGCGGCAGGGCCGGGTTCACCCGAGCGCGACCGCTATATCTTCAGAGACGGCAAGGGTGAGAACGGTGAAATCCGCCCATCAGAGCTGGTCAGCCACTTCGGCCCAACCGCTTGGACCCGAATCACCGAGCCAGACGGAACCCCGGGGCAGTGGTACATGCACCTATTTGCCTCAGAGCAGCCCGACTGGAACTGGGACAACCCCGAAGTTCGCGCCGACTTCGAAAAGACGATTCGGTTTTGGTGTGATCGCGGTGTCGATGGCTTCAGAATCGACGTGGCGCACGCACTGGTCAAAGACCTAAAGAACGGTCACCTGCCAGAACGCCAGTCATACGACCTGAGCGTCATGAAGAATGACGGCACCGATGACCTGTTTGACCGCGATGAAGTGCACGAGATTTACGCATCCTGGCGCAAGATTTTCAACGAGTACACCCCGCCGCGCATGGCCGTGGCCGAGGCTTGGGTGCACGCGAATCGTCGCCCGCCGTATGCGAGCGCTAAGGGGCTGGGCCAATCATTTAGCTTTGACATGCTTGGGGCGGGTTGGAACCCTCGCAAGATTCGCGAAATCGCGAACATCAACATGAAGGCAACTCTCGAAAACGGAAGCTCTACCACCTGGGTCTTGAGCAACCACGATGTGATCCGCCATGCAACGCGTTTTGGGTTGCCTCAGGTCGAGAACTTTGGCGCTTGGTATAAAGACAACCGCTTCAACTCCGGCCTCGACGAGGCACTCGGCCTGGCACGAGCCAAGGCGATGACCATGCTGCTGTTGGCTTTGCCGGGCAGCACCTACCTGTATCAGGGAGAGGAATTGGGTCTGCAGGAGGCACTCGAGATTCCAGCTGAAGACATGCAGGACCCGCAGTTTTTCAGAAACCCCGACTTGGGCCTCAGCCGCGACGGATGCCGTGTGCCGCTGCCCTGGACTCGCACCGGGTCGTCGTTCGGCTTTGGCTCTGCCGGCTCGCACCTGCCACAACCCAAGTGGTACGGCGACTGGTCGGTCGAGGCCGAAGATGGTGTTGCAGGATCAACGCTCGAGTTCTATCGTCAGGTTTTGGCACTGAGACGCGAGTTGCAGACCGATGAAAGCTTCAAGTGGGTTTGGCACTTCAGCAGCAAGATTGTGCACTTTGCCAGACCAAACGGCTGGCAGAGCATCACAAACTTCTCATCGAAGCCAGTCAAACTGCCCAAGGGTAAACTGCTTGCAAGCTCAGAGCCTCTTGTGGACGGCAAGCTTGCAGCAAACTCGACTGCTTGGCTAAAGGCTTAGAGGAAAGGCGACAACAGGATGAGCGAACCGGTCAAAGGCCCAGCTAGCTACTTTCCATCGATTGAGAAGAAGTACGGGCAGCCAGTCGAGCACTGGTTTGCCTTGCTCGAGACGGTGCGCGATCAAAAGCACATGGAGCAGGTTGCTTGGCTAAAGGATGCGCACCAGATTGGCCACGGCCACGCAAATGCCCTGGTCGCCTACTGGCGAGCTAAACAGGGTCTCTAGTTCTTCGCCAGGTTCTTGGCAAAGGCGCGTTCGAGCGGAACGAATATGCCTCGCGCGATCAGCATGATTGGCAAATAGACCACGTACACGCCAACAATCACGACCGCGAACAACCCCATGAACATGCCCGAGTAGCCATTCGTTAGTGCCGCTCCAACCAGAAGTGCGATAACGGTCATCGCTGCACCAGTTAGCGCATAAATGCCGTATGCCCTGCCGAGTGAAGAATTCGGCTTGGTCGAAACAAAGAAGTACTCGGTTGGAATGCCAACGAGCGCAATCATGCCGATGGAAACCGCCATCACGGCTCCCGGCCAAGAATCGAATTCATTGCTGGCCGCCGACACAATAAAGAAAATCGGTAGCGACACAATCAGGCCAGCTGAGATGCTCGCCAGCAGGTGACTGAGTCCAAAGTGCCTTTTCTGCATTAGTCCCCCCTAGGTTGCAGACAGTTTATGCGCCTAGATTACTCTCCCAGCCAGTGCATCACGTGCTTGATTCGCGTGTAATCCTCAAAGCCGTACATCGAGAGGTCTTTGCCATAACCCGAGTGCCTAAATCCTCCGTGCGGCATTTCGGCAACCAGCGGGCTGTGGTCGTTGACCCAGACGCAGCCAAAATTCAGTGCCTTCGAGAAGCGCATGGCGCGCGCGTGATCCCGAGTCCAAACCGATGATGCCAGGCCATACTTCACGTCGTTGGCGTTGCGCAGTGCCTCGGCATCATCCTTGAATTTCTGCACAGTGACAATCGGGCCGAAAATCTCGTCTTGGATGTGCTCATCGGTCTGCTTGAGTCCGCTGAGCACGGTGGCCTCGTGAAAGTATCCGCCCTCGGTTTGGCTCATGCCGCCAACCACCAGCTCTGCGTGATCTGGCAAACGATCGACGAACCCGCGCACTCGTTCGAGTTGGTTCACGTTATTGACCGGGCCAAACAGGATGTCGCCGCGCGAAGGGTCGCCGGTCTTCGCAGATTGCAAAACCTCGGCGCGAAGCAGTGCCACGAACTCGTCATGCACCGATTCGTGCACCAGGATGCGAGTTGCAGCCGTGCAGTCTTGGCCCGCGTTGTAGAAGGCAGCCCCGACGATTCGTCGAGCGGCCCGCTCAAGATCTGCGTCGCCGAACACGACCACCGGCGCTTTGCCGCCGAGTTCAAGATGCACTCGCTTGACATCGATTGCTGCCGACTTGGCGACCTCCATGCCCGCTCGCACCGAACCGGTAATGGCAATCATCTGCGGTGTCTCGTGCTCAACCAAGGCGCGACCTGTATCACGGTCGCCAGTGACCACGTTGAACACGCCCTTTGGCAGATGCTCGGCAGCAATCTCGGCAAGCAACAGGGTCACGGCTGGTGTGGTGTCCGATGGCTTCAGAACAATGGTGTTTCCGGCGGCGATGGCAGGAGCAAACTTCCAGGTGGCCATCATCAACGGATAGTTCCAGGGTGTGATTTGCCCGATAACGCCAATCGGTTCGCGACGAATGGATGAGGTGTGCGACCTCGAGTACTCGGCGGTTGCTCGACCTTCAAGGTTGCGTGCTGCACCTGCGAAGAAACGCACCTGCCCGACCGCAGTCATCACCTCATCGCCAACCAAACTTGGTCGCGGTTTTCCGGTATCGCGAGACTCGACATCGGCGATTTCTTCGGCGCGAGCAGCCATCGAGTCGGCAATCCTCAACAGAGCCAACTGGCGTTCTGCCGGAGTCGTCTGCGACCACTGCTCGAAGGCTCGATCGGCGGCGCGAAAGGCGTCATCCACATCGGCCGCATTCGATACGGCGGCCTTTGCATAAACCTGACCTGTAGCGGGGTCAAAAATGTCGCTGGTTTGACCCGAGTGCGAATCTCGGTATTCACCATCGATGAAGTTTCGGAACACTTTTGTCATTAGTGGTTGCCCCGGCCGCGATTTTGCATCATGGCCATACCGATAGCGAGTTGAGCTCGGTGGATGCGAGTCACCAGCTCACCCTGGCGAATACCCAACTCTTGAGAAACATCGCTAAACGTGCG
>CAZXFZ010000011.1:0-2389 GCA_964640285.1 uncultured Rhodoluna sp. | reverse complement strand
CATAAAGGATGCCCATCGCGGGCGCACGCAACGGTTCGGGAAGCTGTTCGATCGCGGCCTTGAGTTCTGCCGCCGAAAGCTTCGAAAGGTCAGGAACCTCGTCATCGAAGTTCACATCCAGATCAAAGAACGATGCCATAGTTGCTCCTAAATTGCGGTGTATTCAAATTCTTTGCGATAGCCCTGCACGACCGAACGCATACCGATTCCTGCCACTCCAACCATTCGCCCTGACCGGTAGTAGCCGAAAACAAAATCTTGGTCGAGCGCGCCTTCGAGCAGTCTCGATTCGTCGGCGAGGGCAAGCAGTCCGAAGGCCAGAATGTGCATGTCGAACTGGTCGCTCCAAAACGAAGGAATAGGCGCGAACGGTGCGGCAGGAACCTCGGTTCCGGCAAGTTCCGCAGCTGCGCGAGCACCCACGTATTTGGCGCATTCGGTTGGAATGTTCCAGTGCTCAACTCTTCGCGGAACCTCATCGAAGACGGGGTTCGGAAAACTCGCAACGTCGCCCACGACATAGACATTTGGCCAGACTCCATCGCTGTGCTTGCGGGCGTTCAGGTGTTCGTCCACCACGATTCCGTCTGAGATGTTGATGTCTTGACCGTGCAGGAACTCGACGTTGGCAAGCGATCCGATTGACTCGATGAAAACGTCGCAGTTCAGTCGCGAACCGTCATCCAAAATGACGCCTTCGACCCGGCTTTCACCGATCAGATCAACGACTCTGCGACCCATTAGGAAACGCACACCTTGGGCCTCTTGGCGACGCATTACCTCGGCTGCAAATTCTGCACCCAGCGGTCGTTCGATTGGCAATCGGCCTTGACCCACCAAGGTGACTTCTGCCCCGAGTTTGCGCGCTGTTGCCGCGGTTTCGCATCCGATGAACCCGGTGCCCAGAATTACGACTTTCGCGCCTGGTTTGAGTGCCGCGCGCAAGGCGAGTGCGTCGTCAAGGCCGCGAATAACGTGCCGGTTCTCGGTGAGATTGTTTGGGTATTCCTGCTGCTTTGGACGCAGTCCAGTTGCAACGATCAGCTTCGAATACTCGATCACTTCACCTTGGTCGGTGGTGACATTTGCCAAGCGCAAGTCGGCGGCAACCACTCGTGTTCCGAGCTTCCAGGTGACGTCTGCGGTGGCCGGACGCTGCGGAAAGGCCACTGCCTCGAGGCTCACTTCGGCAGCCAAAACTTCTTTAGAGAGCGGAGGGCGGTTGTATGGCGGATACGGTTCAGCACCGATGGCGGTGATTGCCCCGGCATAGCCAAAACGACGCAGCGACTCGGCAGCTCGGAGGCCACCCATCGATGCGCCGACAATGACGACTGGTTTAGTCAACGATGAAGATTGCCTGCATCGGGCAGATGTCGATCGCAGCCTCTACGTTGGCTCGCTCGGAGTCATCGGCGGTTGCGGTGTATTCGAGCTTGTCGTCATCGTTCAACTTGAATACGTTTGGTGCCTCAAAGACGCACTGGCCATAGTGCTGGCACTTGGTCATGTCGACGTCGATCTTGATCATTGCTTTTCCTCCACAGTAGATGGGTAAAGGTCTTTGCTTGGGGTGCGGATTCCGCGGAACTCCCAGTCGCCACCGAGTGCGGTCGAGATGACCTCTTCACTCTCGGTTGGCTGCGCACCAACGTCGGTGCGAATCGGAGTTGGGCCTTCGACGATGTGATTGGTTAGGCGACCGAGGCCCTCAACCTCAACCTCGACGACATCGCCAGGTTGCACAGGACGCGAGTATGCAGGTGTGCCCGAGAACAGCATGTCGCCCGGCACCAGCGTGATGGTTCGAGCAATGTCGGCCACCAGATAGTGCATGTCCCATTCCATGTTGTCGGTGTTGTCTTCTTGCTTGACGACACCGTTCACATAGGTGCGAATCATCTTGTTTCTGAAGTCCCAGTCGGTAACCAGACCCGGGCCAACCGGAGCAAGAGTGTCTGAACCCTTCACGCGAAGCATCGAACCAGCGTCGGTGTCTCTAAAGTCGTGCAGGCCGTAGTCGTTGCCCACGGTGTAGCCGGCGATGTATTCGCCAGCTTCGGCAGGTGAGATGTTGCGGCAGGTCTTGCCGATCACAATCACGATTTCGCCCTCGTAGTTCAGCCACTTGCAACCGGCTGGGCGCACGACGGCAGCCTTGTGGCTGTTGAGCGCAGTGATTGGCTTGTGGAAGTAGGTGGGGGCTGGCGGCAGCTTGGTCATGAACTCTTGAGTGCGGCTGTCGTAGTTCAGGTGCACGGCAATGATCTTGGTTGGCTCTGCCGGTGGCAGGTGCACCGCATCCTCAATTGCCACGGTTCGGCCATCTGGAGCAACCAGCAGTTCGCCACGACGTTCAACCTGAACGGCATAACCATCGAGCAGAATT
>CAZXFZ010000010.1:0-13144 GCA_964640285.1 uncultured Rhodoluna sp. | reverse complement strand
GGGCATTGCGGTTACGGCTTCGGCTAGTTCTCTAGTGTCGCTGGATGCCTTGATGCCAATCATCGCCTGACGACTGAACCCCATCTGCATAGGGTCGGTGACCGCAACGACTTGCATGACGCCAGCTTCGGTTAGTTTTTGAACACGCTGGCGAACAGCGGCCTCAGAAATGCCAACCTTCTTGCCGATTTCAGAGTATGAACGCCTTCCGTCAAGCTGCAGCTGTTCGATGATCGCTTTGGATACATCGTCGAGTGCGCTCGCCTTTGTGCGTTGAACTCTGGACATGTGTCAATAATCGCATGGAACGATTTGGAAAAGTACTCATTTCGCAGTCAAATCGCCGATTTGGTGCCGAATCGATAGCAAATCGAGATAATCATCTTCGAATCGCGGGCAGATCGGCGGTTTAGGCTAATGAAATCGAAGAATGCCACCGGTGATTCCTGCGGGCCATCCACGGTAATAGCATTTAAGGCAGGGTTGTCGCCATTAGAGGCAGACAGCGGCAAGTGATAGTCACTCAAAGGAGAGCAACTATGTCGGTTCGCACACTAAAAAACTTTGTCAACGGCGAATACGTTGAGTCGCGCGCAGACAGCGCGCTGAACATCGTAAACCCGTCAGACGGCAAGGTTTACGCGACCTCAGCAAACTCAAATGAGGCGGACGTAGCCGCCGCGTTCAAAGCCGCAGATGCCGCTTTCGACGACTGGAGCACCCACACCCCTGCCGAGCGCCAATTAGCTTTGCTCAAGATCGCTGACGCGATGGAAGCTCGAGCCGAAGAGCTCGCTGCAGTTGAGAGCGAGAACACCGGAAAGCCACTGGCTTCTCTGGTCGAATTTGAGGTCGCTCCAGCTATCGACCAGGTTCGATTCTTTGCTGGAGCAGCGAGAAACCTGGAGGGCCGCGCCACCGCCGAGTACTCGCGCGCGCACACTTCATCCATTCGCCGCGAACCAATCGGTGTGATTGGACAGGTGGCCCCATGGAACTACCCGATGATGATGGCGATTTGGAAGTTTGTGCCGGCGATTGCTGCTGGAAACACTGTTGTGCTCAAGCCGTCTGACACGACCCCAGCGTCGAGCCTGCTGCTTGCAGAAATCGCATCCGAGTTTTTGCCGAAGGGTGTCTTCAACGTGGTCACTGGCGACCGCGACACCGGCCGTCTGCTTATCGAAAACCCGACTCCGCAGATGGTTTCGATCACCGGTTCGGTTCGCGCGGGCATGGAAGTCGCCAAGTCTGCGGCCAGCGACCTAAAGCGAGTTCACCTCGAGCTCGGTGGCAAGGCGCCTGTGGTGGTTTTTGCAGACGCTGACCTCGAGCGTGCCGCCGCAACTATTGCCATCGCCGGATTCTTCAACGCGGGGCAGGACTGCACGGCCGCGACTCGCATCCTCGTTCACGAATCTGTGCACGATGAATTTGTGGCCCTGCTTCGAGCTGAGGTTCTTGCTAATGCCACTACAGGCCAGCCGAGTCGAGACGACGTGCTCTTTGGCCCGGTCAATAACGCTAACCAGCTCGAGCGAGTCAAGGGTTTCATCAACCGCCTGCCAGACCACGCAGAGATCGCCGTCGGTGGAAACCAGATCGACGACAACGGCGGATTCTTCTTCGAGGCCACTGTTCTCACCGGCCTCAAGCAAAAAGATGAGCACATCCAGAACGAAATCTTTGGCCCTGTTGTCACCGTCCAGAAGTTCAAGGATGACGCCGAGGCCCTCACCTGGGCCAACGACGTGGAGTACGGTCTCGCATCTTCGGTGTGGACACGTGACCACGGCCGAGCTATGCGTTTCTCGAAGCGACTCAACTTTGGCTGCGTTTGGGTGAACGACCACATTCCTCTAGTGGCCGAAATGCCTCACGGTGGATTCCGTCACTCGGGTTACGGCAAAGACCTTTCGATGTACGGCTTCGAGGACTACACCCGCATCAAGCACGTAATGCACTGGTTGGGCGAGTAACGAGCCAGAAGCTGCTTGGTTTTCAACAGTTTCGCGCTAGGTCGCCCTTCGCCCTGGTGCTAACTGTTTGATGGGTGGATGCGCCTCATTTGGCTTCTGCCTAGCTTGATTTCGAGTCTGGTCTTCGCGATCAGCACCGGTCACGCGAGTTACCTTCTGTTTGCGGTCTCGTCGATCGTGATTGGCGTTTTGCTAGCTGTGTTTTCAAGGCAAAAGCGCTCCGAATCAATTGAGTATCGCGAACTGGTCAAGTTTGATGGCCGATGGTACCTGGGTGGCGATCGGGTTTCGCGGGTGCGAGCATTTCTTCAACCTGGATTTCGCCGCGAACTGCTCAGCCATTTGCAGTCTCGCACGCGCGAACCTGACTGGGTGTCGGCTGCCAGCATCCTAAAAGAGCCAAATCACACGGGCTCACCGAGGCTCGGAATTAGCGTTTCAGACCTTGGGCAAACAGGACGCCTGAAGGTGCTCGAGTTGCCCTGGCAGGCTAACCCCCACACTCTTGTGATTGGTCCAACGGGTAGCGGAAAAACCGTGCTGTTGATGCGAATACTGGCTGATTGCCTGCGCATACCTGGGGTTCGCCTCTGGTTCTTCGACTACAAAAGCAGTGAATCTGCAGCGCTCGCCGAAGCCGCCAAGAGTGCAAAGGGATCACTGAAGTTCAACGCATCTGCGCTGGCGAGCGATTTCGATGGCCTTTGGGTCGAACTTTTCGCTCATCTAAAATGGCTCGAGAAACGACCGAATGAGCATGCCCGTGTGAGTGACGTAGTCATCGTCGATGAATTGGCGGCAGCGCTCGAGCACGCAGAATCACGCGGGCGCATCCTTCAGTTGGCGAGTCAGGGTCGCTCAGCGGGCGTGCGGCTTATTTGCGCGAGTCAAAGCACAGCAGGAATCCCAAGATTGCTGCTAGCCAACTTGATGAATCGGATTTTGGTAGGTGAACCAGATCAGGCAGAGTTTTTGATGTTGGCGTCTCGATCAGAGTCCATGAAAGCGGCAAACTCCCGCCAACTAAGTCAGCAACCGCCGAGACTGGCAGGCTGGCTGGCAGCGAAACTCGTCGAACCTGCGACCAATTTCGTTTTTCCACTAAAAACCTGAACAGAATTGCCCGTATTGGTTTTCGTAACCCCCCACATGTGGCAGACTTTCTTTGATGCGCATTGGTGCGTATTTTTTGTTAGTAGTTGGTCGGGCTCATAGGCCCTTTCGATGAATAGGAGTCCGGCATTGAATAAGCCACTTCCACAAGATCCAATGATGCGTCAACTTATCGAGATGGCACGTCGTCACCAAATCTCGCGCAGAACCGCACTTACCGGTGCTGGCGCCACTGCAGCGGCCCTGGCTCTGGCAGCCTGTGCTCCAGCAGGCAATTCTGGGTCGAAGACTTTGACCCCGGCCAAAGACATTTCTGACACTGACAAGCAGGTCATCTGGCACAACTGGTCGCTCTACATGGATGAAGACGACAAGGGCAACTACCCAACACTTCAGCGCTTCGAAAAAGAGTCTGGCATCAAGGTCACCTACAAGGTAGAGATCGAAGACAACGACAGCTATTTCGGCAAGGTCAAAGACCAGCTGGCCCTCGGCAAGGACATCGGCGCTGACGTCGCCTGCCCAACAGAGTGGATGGCTGCCCGCTGGGTAAACAACGGCTGGGCTCAGAAGTTTGACTCGGCCAACATCCCAAACAAGGCCAACATGCAGCCTGCTTACCTTGGCGCATCGTTCGACCCTAACCGCGACTACACGATTCCTTACCAGGGCATCCTGGCCGGCATCACCTACAACAAAGTCGAGTTCAAGAAGGCTACTGGCAAAGATGCCCCAACCAGCCTCGACGACCTGTGGGACCCAGCACTAAAGGGTCGTGTCGGCGTTCTCTCAGAGATGCGAGACACCGTCGGCCTGATTCTTCTCTCGCAAGGAATCGACATCACCAGCGAGTCGAGCCTTACCGAGGATGCGTTCATGAACGCCATCGACTTCCTTGCTGGCAAGGTTTCGGACGGTCAGATTGCCCGCATCAAGGGCAACAGCTACGCAGAAGACCTCACTAACGGCGACACCATCGCGGCTATTGCCTGGTCTGGTGACACCGTTCAGCTCAACCTGAGTGCCGAAAGCGAAAAGTACGGCTTCTTCATTCCAGAGTCGGGCGGAACCATTTCGGCAGACGAGTTCATCGTTCCTATGGGTGCAACCCACAAGAAGAACGCCGAAGCGCTGATCAACTACTACTACGACCCAAAGAATGCTGCCGAACTGGCTGCTTGGGTGAACTATGTAACCCCGGTCGTTGGCGCTCAAGAAGAAGCTGCCAAGCTTGACCCGGAGCTGGCCAAGAACCAGTTGATCTTCCCTTCGGAGGAGTTCCTCAAGAACGTAAAGTCGTTCCGCTCGCTTACCCCAGCTGAAGAAGCTTCGTTTGCGCGTGCGTTCCAAGAGATCAAGCTGGGTGTTTAGTTGGCAACCGAATTCGTTGCCCGCGGCGCAGATCTTGAACTAGTCGGAATTCGTCGAGAGTTTCCCGGCTTCACGGCAATCGAGAACCTCGATTTGCACATCCCAGCCGGAGAATTCTTTGCGCTTCTTGGTCCATCAGGTTGTGGAAAGACCACCACACTTCGATTGGTTGCGGGTCTTGACCAGCCAACCAAGGGAAAGATTCTGATTGGCGGCCAGGACGTCACTGACACCAAGGCATATCAGCGACCAGTTAACACGGTGTTCCAGTCGTATGCGCTGTTTCCGCACATGACCATCCTCGAAAACGTCGCATTCGGCCTGCGTCAGCGCAAGATCGATGACCCACTCACCAAGGCCCAGCAGTCGCTCGATCTGGTTCAGCTGGGTCACCTTGCGGCGCGCAAGCCACAGCAGCTATCAGGTGGGCAACAGCAGCGAGTAGCTCTGGCTCGTGCTCTGGTCAACCGCCCATCGCTGTTGCTGCTCGATGAGCCGCTCGGAGCCCTGGACCTAAAGCTGCGTCGCGAGATGCAGATTGAGCTCAAGGCCATCCAGATGGAAGTCGGTTTGACCTTCCTGCACGTCACCCACGACCAAGAAGAGGCCATGGACATGGCCGACATCGTCGCGGTCATGAACAAGGGTCGAATCGAGCAGATGGGTGCTCCTGAGAAGCTCTACGATCGTCCGCACACTGCATTCGTTGCGAAGTTCCTTGGCCAGTCAAACCTGTTCACTGGCGAAGTGGTCGAGCAGAATGGTTCGTCGATTAGCATCAACTTCCGCGGTCGCAAGCTAACGGTGCCAAAAGACCGTGCAGAAAAGCACTCGGGCGTGGTCACTCTGGGCGTGCGTCCCGAAAAGGCCACCTTCCACGAGCAAAAGCCGGCGGAGTCGAGCGATGTCAACCTGATAGGACCAGGTGAAATCATCGACATTCGCTTCACCGGCGTGAGCAACCAGTACCTCATCGACATCCCTGATTTCGGTGAAATTACCGTGTTTGCGCAAAACATCGGCAAGAGCCCGGTTATCGAGCTCGGAGCTCAGGTCTGGGTTAGCTTCAAGGTTGAGCACACCTTCGGTTTGTCAGACTCACCAGAGTCTCACTCCGCTGTCGACGCTGCTGAAGAGGAATAGTCGGCATGGCGTTCGCTGCATTTGGGCACGGAGGCTCGAAAACCGCATCGGCGGCTCCAACCAGAACCAATGGAAAAGTCGCACTGCTTCTTCTTTTGCCAGGTTTGGCGTACTTGGGATTGTTCTTCCTAACGCCGCTGATCTCTCTGGTCATCACGTCGCTTCAGGCTCCTGACCCGAACGCATACGGTGAAATCGGTCGCTACGTTTACGGCTTTGAAATCGGAAACTACTGGTTCGTAATCGAGAAGTACCTGCCGCACATTTTCCGTTCGTTCTCTTATGCGTTGATTGCGACGGTTTTTGCACTCCTGATCAGTTATCCGCTCGCGTACTTCATCGGCGTCAAGATTAGGCACCGCCCACTTCTGCAGGGCTTGCTCCTGACCCTGGTCATCGCACCATTCTTCATCTCGTTCCTGCTGCGCACCTTTGCCTGGAAGCAGATTTTCTCGAATGAGAGCTGGATAACAACCACGCTTCAGCACCTGGGTCTCTTAGGTGCCGACCAATACATCGTGGGCACCCCGTTCATGGTCATCTTTGGTTTGACATACAACTTCATCCCATTCATGACACTGCCGTTGTACACGACTCTCGAGCGTCTGGATACCAGATTGCTCGAGGCGAGCTCAGACCTGTATGCCTCGCCGTTTACAACCTTCCGCAAGGTGACGATTCCCATCACCATGCCCGGCATCATCTCTGGAACTCTGCTTACCTTCATTCCAATTGCGGGTGACTACGTGAACGCCAGCGGCGAGTTCCTCGGTGGCCCTGACACCGCGATGATTGGAAACGTGGTCGAGGCGAACTTCTTGAGGATCAACGATTACCCATCGGCTTCAGCGCTTTCGGTGCTGCTGATGCTCGTGATCTTGGTTTTGGTATCGGCATACGTCAAAAAGAGTGGAACGGAGGATCTGCTGTGAGATTCTCGCTCGGCAAGTTTGCGCTACCGGTTTACTCTCTGCTGGCCTTTACCTATCTGCTCGTTCCAATCGTCTACACCTTCGTCTTCTCGTTCAATGACAGCTTCAAGTCGAACATTGAATGGCGCGGATTCACATTCGACAACTGGATCAATGTCTGTGACCAGCAGGGTGTCTGCGAGGCTTTCGCTAACTCCGTGCTGATTGGTGTGATTTCGACATTCTTCGCCACTGCGCTGGGCACTGCCATTGCAATCGCCATTGTGCGCTACCGGTTCAAGTTTCGTTCTGCGGTCAACTTGCTGCTGTTCTTGCCAATGGCCACACCTGAGATTGTTCTCGGTGCCGGTCTGGCTGCGCAGTTCCTGAGCATGGGAACCCCTAAGGGCATCGGCACAATCATCATCGCCCACATCATGTTCTGCCTCAGCTTCGTGGTCGTGACCGTCAAGGCTCGCGTGGCAAGCCTAGACCCGGCACTCGAGGAGGCCGGCCGCGACTTGTATGCATCACCGAATCAGGTGTTCTGGAAGATTACCTTCCCACTGCTTCTGCCGGGCATCATGGCAGCGGCCCTGCTCTCGTTTGCGCTTTCGTTCGATGACTTCATCATCACGAACTTCAACGCCGGCCCGGCCGACACGTTCCCAAAGTATGTGTACACAGCCGCAAGCAAGGGAATCCCAGCCGAGGCCAACGTCATTGGCTCGGCAGTGTTCCTTCTCGCGATTGCGATCGTATTCGTGGTTCAGATTCGCGGTGCGCGCAAGGCAAAGCGATTGGCAGCCGTCAAGTAAGGCGCTTGAGTCAAACAGCCAACATAAAGCTAAACGGGGGCTCTCCTTCAAAGGAGAGCCCCCGTTTCTTTGGTTTGGTTTAGAGAGCCGCTACAGCCTGCTCAAGAACGGCAAGCGCATCCAGAAGCAGTGCATCTGAGATGGCAAGTGGCGGGAGGAACCGAATCACATTTCCGTAGGTGCCAGCATTCAGAACTAGCACACCGTTTGAGTGGCAGAACTTGACCACTGCATCAACAGCCGGAGCGTTCGGGTTCTTGGTTCCTGGTTCAACAAATTCGATAGCAATCATGGCTCCACGACCGCGCACATCACCGATCACCGGGTACTTAGCGCGCAGTTCCTCGAGCTTGCCGCGAAGCAGGTGCTCGATGGCAGCTGCACGCTCTAGAACTCCTCCGGCCTCGACCTGGCGAAGCACAGCCAGGGCAGCGGCTGCGGCAACCGGGTTGCCGCCGAAAGTGCCACCGATGCCGCCAGGGTGTGACGCGTCCATGATTTCTGCGCGACCGGTTACCGCCGAAATCGGCATACCACCGGCGATGCCCTTTGCGATGGTGAACATGTCAGGCTCGAAGCCTTCCTCCCACTCGCTGGCAAACCACTTGCCGGTGCGGGCGATGCCGGCCTGAACTTCATCCGCGATCATGACGATGCCGTTGGCCTTGGTCCACTCGCTGATGGCCTTCAAGAAGCCGGGAGCTGGAACGATGAAGCCGCCCTCACCCTGAATCGGTTCGATAACTACGGCAGCAAGATTGGCTGCGCCGACGCGCTTTTCCATGTAGGTGATGGCGCGCTTGGCTGCCTCAGCGCCGGTGAGTCCGGCCTCGTCGCGGAACGGGTATGACATCGGCACGTGGTGAACACCAGGGGCAAATGGTCCGAAGCCCGAGTTGTAAGGCATGGCCTTGAAGTTCATTGCCATGGTCAGGTTGGTGCGACCGTGATATCCGTGATCGAACACCGCGATTTCACCGCGACCGGTGAACTTGCGGGCTAGCTTTACCGCGTTCTCAACTGCCTCAGCGCCCGAGTTGAATAGAGCCGAGCGCTTGGTGAAGTTGCCTGGGGTGTACTTGTTTAGGTACTCGCAGACCTCGACGTATCCGGCGTATGGGGTGAGCGTGAAGAGCGTGTGAGTCAGCTGGGCAACCTGCTGCTGAACCGCAGCCACCACATGCGGGTTGGTGTGGCCGATGGTGGTCACACCGATACCCGAACCTAGATCGATGAACTGGTTGCCGTCAACATCAACCAGGATGCCGCCGTGCGCGGCGTCGATGTAAACCGGAAGGGCCGCTCCCGCACCGTGCGAAACGGCGTTCAAACGGCGCTGGTGAAGTTCCTGCGACTTAGGTCCAGGAATTGCAGTGACGACCTTGCGAACTTGTTCAATCGGAAACTGAGTCATACCTAAAATCCTACGCTCGAAATAGGGCAAATCTCTTTGTTCGGATGCGAATGAGCGTGCCGAGCCAGTATGCGCCTTGAGCCTGGCGTGGCAAACTGGTCTGGTGCGCAAAGTAATAGTCCTCGGTTCCACCGGTTCCATCGGAACTCAGGCGCTCGATGTCATTCGAGACAATCCAGACAGATTCCAGCTGGTTGGTCTCGCCGCTGGAACCCAGGTCGAGCTATTGGAAGCCCAAGCCCGAGAGTTTGGTCTTTCGCAGTCGGTAGCTGTGCTCGGGGCAGACGCAGCCACCGAATTGGTTCGCACTGTGGATGCCGATGTCGTGGTTAACGGCATCACCGGCTCAATCGGCCTAGCACCGACC
Organism: uncultured Rhodoluna sp.; assembly: GCA_964640285.1. Classification (GTDB taxonomy): domain Bacteria; phylum Actinomycetota; class Actinomycetes; order Actinomycetales; family Microbacteriaceae; genus Rhodoluna. Next base: position 4,028 of record CAZXFZ010000010.1, on the reverse strand, counting down.
CTTGCCACCCTCGAAACAGGCAAAGTTTTGGCCCTGGCCAACAAGGAATCGCTAATCGTTGGTGGAAAACTGGTCACCGACCTGGCCGCACCCGGTCAGATCGTTCCGGTCGACAGCGAACATAGCGCACTGGCGCAGTGCCTGCTTGCCGGTGATCGAGCCGAAGTGCGCAACCTGATTTTGACGGCATCGGGCGGACCTTTCCGCGGCTGGAGTCGGGAGCAGCTGCAGTCGGTCACGCCGGCTCAGGCGCTTGCGCATCCCACCTGGGTAATGGGCAAAGTCGTGACGACCAACTCGGCCACCCTGGTCAACAAAGGTCTCGAACTAATCGAGGCGCACCTGCTGTTCGACATTCCGTTTGAGCGCCTGAAGGTCACCGTTCACCCTCAATCGATCGTGCACTCGATGGTTGAATTCGTCGATGGCTCTGTGATTGCCCAGTGTTCGCCGCCAGACATGAAGCTGCCTATTGCTCTCGGAATGTCGTGGCCCGAGCGCGTGCCAAACGTCGCGAAACCATGCGATTGGACCAAAGCCTCAACTTGGACTTTTGAACCGCTCGATGAGGTTGTTTTTCCTGCAGTAGCGTTAGCCCGCCAGGTTGGAGCTGCGGGCTCGACCTATCCTGCGGTTTACAACGCCGCGAACGAGCAGGCTGTTGAAGCCTTCCATCGGGGGCAAATTGGCTTCAACTCGATTGTTGATCTGGTTTCGCGCGTTGTCGAGTCACACGAACCGGCTGATGCGCTAAGCCTCGAGACTGTGCTTTCTGCTGAGAAGTGGGCCCGAGATCGAGCGGATGCGGTCATCGCACGTGCTTGCTAGTTTGTGCTTGGCGTGCGCTCCTGAGGTTCAGCAAATTGTCAGTTGGATTGGTTAGGTTTGTCGGGTGAGCGATCTTCTATCGGCGATTATCGGGATTCTCGTCCTTGGTTTTGCCCTTGCTGTCTCAATCGGGTTACACGAAATCGGGCACATGTGGCCAGCTAAGAAGTTCGGGGTTAAAGTCCCCAAATACATGATTGGTTTCGGGCCAAAGCTTTGGGGAATCAAGCGCGGCGAGACCGAATACGGAATCCGCCTCCTGCCGCTTGGCGGCTACGTGTTGCTTAGCGGCATGAACCCACCAAGAAACGATCAGCGCAATTCTCGAGCCATGATCTGGTACAAAAACATGGTTGAGTGGGCTCGCCCTGACGAAGATTTGACTCCCGAAGAGGCGCATCGCAGCTTCTACCGCCTAGCCACCTGGAAGAAAATTGTTGTTATGGCCGGCGGGCCATTCATGAACTTGGTCCTCGGGTTCCTGTTTGCTGCACTCGCCCTCAATTTGGTGGGCACTTGGCAGGTCGGCACCAAGGTGAATTCGACCTATCAGTGCGTTGCCGAAGTTGCTGGCAAAAAATGTGCCGAGGGTGACTACCTGCTTCCTGCTGCCCAGATGGAGCTACGAACCGGCGATCGCATCCTTGCAATCGGTGGCCAGCCAGTTTCGAAGCAGAGTGAGATAAAGCCATTGCTGGCCTCGTTTGTCGGTCAACAGATTGATGTCAAACTCGATCGCGATGGCTCGGTTATTACTAAGACTGCGCTCATCAAACAAGTCGCTGTTCCGATTGACGATGCGGGCAACACCCAAGAACGGCCATTCCTCGGCGTCTCGTTTGAGTCTGAGTTCACAACTCAACCCGCAGGCGAGACCCTGAAGTTCGCTCAAGACAGCATCGCGGGCACCTTCAACCTCATTTGGCAGTTGCCGCAGCAGTTGGCCACCAGCCTCGGAGCGATTGCTGGCGACAACCAACGTGACCCAAACGGAGCAGTTTCGATCGTTGGCATCGCCGACATTGCGGGTGATGTGGCTGTTCAAAACGGCGGTGACTTTAGATCAACCATTTCGATTTGGTTGCTGATGCTGGCTGGGCTGAATTTTGCTCTGTTCGCCTTCAACATGATTCCGATTCTTCCGCTTGACGGCGGGCACATACTGATCGCAGTGCTGAGCAAGCTGAAGGCAGCAGCCAACCGAATACTCAAGCGGCCAGATTCTGGCCCGATTGACCTAGCGCTGTTTGCACCGCTAACCATGTTCGCGTGGGCGGTGCTTATGGTCATGGGAATCACCTTCATCATCGCTGACTTGATTGCCCCAATCGCCTTCTAGGCAGGGGTTGGTTGGCTGGTTTATTGGCAATACATCGAGTTTCGTGAGACGTGCGGAATGAGCGACATCAGTACTCTGTTTAGGGTTAGTGGCAAAACGAAAGTGAGCATCACGTGGCAGCAGTAAACCTGGGAATTCCTTCAGGCCCACCTCCGGTATTGGCACCTCGCCGCAAGACCCGCAAGATCATGGTGGGCAAGGTCGCAGTTGGCGGTGATGCACCAATCTCGGTTCAGTCGATGACCACCACCAAGACCACCGACGTCAACGAAACCCTTCAGCAGATCGCAGAGTTGACCGCATCCGGATGCGACATCGTGCGTGTTGCCGTGCCGAGCCAGGATGACGCTGATCGTCTGCCGCTGATTGCTCGAAAGTCTCAAATTCCAGTGGTTGCCGACATCCACTTTCAGCCGAAGTACGTTTTTGCGGCGATCGATGCTGGCTGCGGTGCCGTGCGTGTAAACCCGGGCAACATCCGTCAGTTCGATGACAAGGTCGGTGAAATCGCAAAGGCTGCCAAGGACGCGGGAATCTCACTGAGAATCGGTGTGAACGCTGTCGCTCTAGACCCGCGTTTGTTGGCGAAGTACGGCAAGGCAACCCCGGAGGCTCTAGTCGAGTCGGCCGTTTGGGAGGCCAGCCTTTTCGAAGAACACGACTTCCATGACTTTAAGATCTCGGTCAAGCACAACGACCCCGTCGTAATGGTTCGCGCCTACGAGATGCTGGCCGAGCGCGGCGACTGGCCACTTCACCTCGGTGTGACCGAAGCGGGTCCAGCCTTCCAAGGCACCATTAAGTCATCGGTCGCCTTCGGAGCTCTGCTCGCCAAGGGAATTGGCGACACCATCCGCGTGTCGCTCTCGGCCCCTCCGGTTGAAGAAATCAAGGTTGGCTCGCAGATTCTTGAGGCCCTGAACCTTCGTCCACGCAAGCTCGAGATTGTTTCGTGCCCATCCTGTGGCCGCGCACAAGTCGATGTGTACACGCTGGCAAACGATGTCACCAAGGGGCTCGAGAAGCTCACTGTTCCACTGCGAGTTGCCGTGATGGGATGCGTCGTGAACGGCCCTGGTGAGGCTCGCGAGGCAGACCTTGGAGTTGCCTCGGGCAACGGCAAGGGTCAGATTTTCGTCAAGGGTGAGGTCATCAAGACTGTTCCAGAGAGTGAAATCGTCGCGACTCTTATCGAGGAGGCAAATCGAATTGCCGCTGAGATGGACCCAGCTCTGGTTGGCAAACCGCAGGTCGTAGTCGCCAAGAAGTAGTGCGCGGATGCGCTCGGCGCATCCTGCTATGCGCTTCGGTAACATTGGCGTATGCCAATCCGTCTGTCATCACTCTTTCTTCGCACGCTTCGCGAGGACCCAGCAGAAGCCGAAGTAACCAGTCACAAGCTGCTCTTGCGCGCGGGATACATTCGTCGCGCTGCACCCGGCGTCTACACGTGGTTGCCACTTGGCTTGATGGTGAAGTCGAAAATTGAGCAAATCGTTCGCGAAGAAATGGCCGCCGCTGGCGCACAGGAAGTGTTTTTCCCTGCTCTTCTGCCTCGCGAACCATTCGAGGCGACCAACCGCTGGACCGAATACGGCGACAATCTGTTTAGGCTGCAAGACCGCAAGAAGGCCGACTATCTGCTCGCCCCAACTCACGAAGAGATGTTCACCCTGCTGGTGAAAGATCTATACAGCTCATACAAGGATCTGCCCGTTTGTCTCTACCAGATTCAGAATAAATACCGCGATGAGGCGCGTCCTCGTGCAGGCCTGCTGCGCGGTCGTGAATTTGTGATGAAGGATGCCTACAGCTTTGATCTAACTGACGAGGGTCTCGAGGCAAGCTATCAGGCCCAGCG
>CAZXFZ010000009.1:0-13516 GCA_964640285.1 uncultured Rhodoluna sp. | reverse complement strand
CGAACCGAAATCCGCAACAGCCACCAAATCAAGAAAATCGGAATGACCGAGAGGATCCCGATGCCCGGCTTGATAAAGTCTTCGAACCAGAACAGCGCCGGGCTGGCAACCAACGCCAAGACTCCGAGAACCACAAGGATGCGCTGTGCGCGAGAGGTGCGAACTGCATCCCACTTGGTGTCTCGCATCACCTGATCGATGTTTTTGGCTACCTTTTCGGACTTGCTTGATCGGGCAAAGCCATAGAGCTGGGCTAGGGTTCCCTGCTCCGGGTGCGCCTTCATATAGAAGTACCAGAGCGGTGTCTCGATGACGATGTATGCAACCAGTGCGAACACGAACCAGTTGGTGTCGAAGAACACCAGCTTGAAGACCGGATCTGCTGTGAAGTTAATGGCGCCGATTGTGCCGATGGCTGCGAGGCTGAGTACTACATCGAGCCAGCGAAGCTGGGCGATGCTTTTTGCTCGGGGATAGACCACGAGATATCCAACGGCCATAAAGCCGGCGATGACAGCGAGTGCTACGAGCTCGTTCATTTGCTTTCTTCCTGTTCTAGCCAGAAAACGTCTTCGATTCTGACTGCCAACTTGTTTGCGATTTGCAGGGCTAGCACGAGAGACGGCGAGTATTCACCGCGCTCGATGTAGCCGATGGTTTGGTAATGCACGCCAACGGCATCAGCCAACTCCTGACGGCTCATGCCGACTTTGAGTCGCAGTTCTTCGATCCGGTTGTGAACCTGATCTTCTTGTTCCTTAGGTTTTCTACCCATGGTTCATAGCATAAATACTATGTAGCAATAATGCAACATTCTTCAAAAACTTTTTCGGGATGCCTTATCGCACATCGCTAATATCGACAGAGTGGAACTTCAAAAAATCATTCTTTACTACGGCTTTGCACCGGTCGCTGACCCAGAGGCAGTGAAGCTGTGGCAGCGCACCCTGTGCGAATCGCTTGGGCTCAAAGGGCGCATCCTGATCTCGAAGCACGGCATCAACGGCACACTTGGTGGCCCAATGAGCGCGCTCAAGAAGTACGTTCGTCAGACTCGCGAATACCCGGGCTTCGGCAAGATCGACTTCAAGTGGTCTGAGGGCACCGGCAATGATTTTCCACGTCTTAGCGTGAAGCACCGCAAGGAACTGGTTGCATTCACGCTGCCCGACGAGGTTCAGGTTGACCGCAGCGGTGTTACCAACGGTGGCAAACACCTCAAGCCAGATCAGGTCAACAAGCTCGTCGAAGAGCGCGGCGACGAAGTGGTCTTCTTTGATGGCCGAAACGCGTTCGAGGCCAAGATTGGCAAATTCAAGAACGCCGTGGTGCCTGATGTTCAAACGACTCACGACTTCGTGAACGAGCTCGAGAGTGGCAAGTACGACCACCTCAAAGACAAGCCAATCGTTACCTACTGCACCGGCGGCATTCGCTGCGAGATTCTCTCGGCAGTCATGATCAACCGCGGCTTCAAAGAGGTCTACCAAATCGAGGGCGGCATCGTCCGCTACGGCGAGCGCTTCAAAGACAAGGGCCTGTGGGAGGGCTCTCTGTATGTCTTCGATGGCCGCATGCAAACCGACTTCAGCGACGAGGCCAAGGTCATCGGCGAGTGCGAGAAGTGTTCGGCACCGACCAACCGATTCCGCAACTGCGCCAACCTGGCCTGCCGCGACCTAATCCTGCTCTGTGACGGATGCGCCGAGCTGCCTGCAAACCTGCAGTGCGACGAGTCGCACACCCGCGGCCGCTCGATGGCCGGGCAAGTCGGCTAAACAGACATGCGAAAAAGACCCCCGGCTGCCAGCCGAGGGTCTTCTTCTTTTCAGGAGAAATCGTGTTTGGGTTGAATCCGCTTAGCCAAGCACGATGGGTGATGAAACTGTTCCGTCTGCGGCAACTGCCACGTTGACGGTGCCTGCGATGGTGCCATCTGCTGCTACGAGTTCAATCTTGTAGCTGTCTGATGGGCCAAGGCGAAGGTTGACGGTCTGGGCACCGGTGCCAGTGACCGGCAGCCCTGGGCGAGCAACCGGGTTGGCAACCGCGACACCATCGTCAACGGTCTCGGTGATTCGAATGGTGTAGGTCTTGCCGTCAGAAGGCACGTTCACGGTTGCCGAGATTGGTGCTGGGCGCTGACCCTGGTCTTTGCCGAAGCCTCCGCGGTCACCGCGACCACCCTTGCCGCCGCGACCCTCGCCGCGATCGCCCTTCATGCCCTTGCCGTCACCGAGAGCCGGTGCGGTTGGAGTCACATAGGCAACAGTCAGTGCACCCGAGCTAGTCGCGGTGGCAACGCCAGCCGCATCCACGGTCACGGTTGCAAAGACGCCGGTTCCGCCAGCTGCTGGGTAAATCGCGTACTTGGTGGTGGTGCTTGCTGCACCTCCGCGCAGCATCAGGGTTCCGGTCAGGGTGCCGTTAGCGAGAGTGCCGTCCTTGACGTGTACTCGCTTGCCGCCGGTCGTTGGCTGGGTTGCTGGAGCGCTGGTCGCAGCCGCATCCAACTTGTAGATCACAAACTCGCCGCCGTGGCCAGCCTGGTGTGCGTCGGTGACGGTCGATGGAACCGCGGTGACAGTTGCAGCCACGGTAGCAACCGAACCCGAAACCCTGCTGGCCGAGTTCGAGCTGGTCGAGCCAGCTGGCTTGATGTTCTTGGAATTGCTCTGAGCGATCGACGGACTGGCAACAACCAGACCTAGAACGGTTGCGACACCCACTGCCGCGATTGCGTTGCGCTTGATGTTTTTCATTTCGTCTTCCTTTCTCGAGGACAACAATGAACCTAGAAAGAAAAGGATGCGCACAACGCCAAACTCAGGATGCTCGGGCAAACCTGCCAGCGCACTCTCAGAAAAGTGGGGTTTTTCATGTGAGAAGCCTTAGAGCCGTTTGGCGAAAGTCTTAAAGCAAAAGACCGAGCCCGCAGGGACTCGGTCTTTTTTGTTTGTGCGCGAGGCGGGACTTGAACCCGCACGCCCGTGAAGGCACTGGCACCTGAAGCCAGCGCGTCTGCCATTTCGCCACTCGCGCGAAGCTTGATTTCTCAAGACAACGCCTTTGAGATTACCAGAGTTGGGGGTGCCTCGCATCCCCCTGATTTTGGCCACCGCGGTTAAACTTGAGGCAGTTTCCCGCAGCAAAACAAAGGATCGGTTTTGGGCTTTCTAGACAGCTTTGAAAAGAAGCTCGAGCGCGTGGTCACCGGCGCTTTCACCAAGACCTTTAAGTCAGAGCTGCAGCCCGTCGAAATCGCATCCGCCATTAAAGGTGAGATGGATGCCAAGGCGAGCATTCTGAGCCGCGATCGCATCCTGGCACCAAATACCTTCACTGTTCACCTCGGCAAAGCAGACTTCGAGCGGATGAGCGCGCTCGGCGAACCGCTAATCGCAGAGCTCACCGACCTCGCCACCCGGCACGCGATTAAGCAGGGTTTCCAGTTTGGTGCCGCGCTGTCAATCAAGATGGTCGAAGATTCGACTCTGACCCTGGGCCAGATCTCGGTGCACTCGGCCAGCCACAAACTTGCAGTGGAATGGACGCCCGCGCTCGAGTTTGACGGTCAGCGCCACCTGCTGCAGAAGTCGCGCACCACGGTTGGTCGCGATGCCTCGGCCGACATTCCTGTAGCCGACAGCGGACTGAGTCGCACCCACTTCGAATTGCTCTGGGATGGCAAGAACGCCGGCATTCGCGACCTCGGGTCAACTAACGGAACCAAGGTGAACGGCCAGGCAATTCTTGAAGGCCCGCTCGCCGCTGACTCGGTGATTCAGGCCGGACGAAGCGAATTCGTCTTTAGAGTGCTGGCCAGGTCGGTCGGTGAAGCTTGAGTGAATTAGCGCTCTGGATTGTTCGCACCGGCTTCTTGGTGGTGCTGTGGATTTTCGTATTCTCGATCATCTCGGTAATTCGCTCAGACCTGTTCGGTCAGAAAGTGGTCAACAAGGTCGCCGAGGCCAGAGCTCCCAAGGTCGTGAGCGCGCCAATCACCGGCCCAACCATCGGCGGCCTTGCTGCTAGCGCGGCAGGTGGCAACGCCGGTGCAGCCAGCCCAGCATCGGGTTCACCAACCTTGATGAGCGAACCAACCGGCAGCATGGCAACCAAACTGGTAATCACCGAAGGCCCGAGAACCGGACACACCCTGCGCCTCGACCGCCGCGAAATCACAATTGGCCGCAGCGCCGACAGTGATTTGATTGTGGATGACGAATACGCCTCAACGCATCACGCCAAACTCGTGCTGATTAACAACGACTGGTTGGTGCAAGACCTCAACTCAACCAACGGAACCTATCTCGACGGTTCACGCGTTGGCACCCCAGCCGTGATCAAGCTGAATACTCCGGTGCGCATCGGCAAGACCAGTTTCGAACTGCGAGCCTAGGCAGACCAATGCCCATCAAAACCGTCAGCCACGCACTCTCAGACGTTGGTCGAGTGCGCTCGAGCAATCAGGACTCCGGTTATGCCGGTTTGAACCTGTTCTTCGTGGCTGATGGCATGGGTGGTCACGCTGGCGGAGACATCGCCTCGGCCCTGGTCGCCCAGCACGTTGCCCAGCTCGACGAACAATTCACCGACGCAGAGAGCGCGGCCAAAGCGCTCAACGAAACCATTTGGGCCGCAAACGATGTGCTGGCCGCCGCCGTTCAAGAGCATCCTGACCTAGCCGGCATGGGAACCACGTTCTCGGGGCTGACCGTGGTCGGCGATCAAATGGTGATCGCCCACATCGGCGACAGCCGCGTCTATCTGGTGCGCGACGGGCACGTGAAGCAGGTGACCGTTGACCACACCTTTGTGCAGCGCTTGGTCGACACCGGTCGCATCACCCCAGAGGAAGCCCTGGTTCACCCGCGCCGCAGCGTGCTGATGCGCGTGCTCGGCGAGCAAGAAGCTCGCCCCGCCATCGATTCCATCGTGATGGATGCCCTGCCCGGCGACCGCTGGCTGCTTTGCTCCGACGGTTTGAGCGGATACGTTCCAGACGACATCGTGAATCAAATCCTGACGTCAAAGATCCCCGCCGACGAGGCAGCTGAACTGCTGGTAGGCGAGACACTCGAGCACGGAGCACCCGACAACGTGACCGTGGTGGTGGTCGATGTCATCGGATCCGCAGTGCCAACCGATTTCGAACCAACCAAACGTTTCGTTGGTTCCGGCGCGAACGAGGTCGTAATTGATGACCGCAAGGGTCGCAAGGGTCTGCGCATCTTCAACACCAAGATCCTCGACGACATCATTGGTCGCGGTTACCAAGAAGCCGAGTTCCTTCCCGGCACCGAGGAATACCTCGAGCAGATTCTGCTCGAAACCCGCAGTCGCATCCGCTGGCGTCGCATCCGCCAGCTGCTCACGCTGGCCGCGCTGATTGCGCTCGTCGCTTCCTTGGCTACCGCCGCATACAACTACACCCAGACCCGCTACTACGTCTCTGAGTCCAACGGCTACATCGCGATCTATCAGGGCATCCACGAAGAGCTTGGACCGTTCAAGTTCAACCGAGTGCTCGAGGTCACCGATTACCGACTGGATACGCTGAGCGACTACTGGCAGGCCGTCGTCGAAAAGTCGGTCAGCACCGACAGCCTCGAGTCTGCAAAGCAAACCGTCGAGAGCATTGTCGAGCGCTCGGCCGCATCCGAGGTGGTTCCGTAATGTCGAACACCTCTGCAAACACCACCTCGAGCATCAACATCGCCAAGATTGTGCGAGTGGTTCCGCGCCTGCGCAACATCGAGGCGCTGCTGCTGCTGTTTGTGCTGGCGATGTTCCTGTTTGCGCTGGTTCAAATTCAGCTCTCGGTGCTAGAAATCGTCAACACAGACATTTGGCTCTATTGGACGCCGGTCGCCGCGTTCTCGGTGGGCATCCACATGATTTTGCGCAGGCACGCACAAAATGCCGACTCGATGATTCTGCCGATTGCCGTAGCCCTCGACAGCCTCGGCATCAGCGAGATTTATCGCCTTGACCTGGCCGAAATCGCTGCGGGTGGCGAGAACCTGTTCGCCACCAAGCAGGTGATCTGGACCTGCCTCGCGATGGCGGCCGCAGCTGCAGTCATTCTTTATGTGCCGACGCACCTGTTCTTAAAGCGATACGTCTATATCGCGATGTTTGTCGGTATCGCCCTGCTGCTGTTGCCGATGCTGCCAATTTTGGGTCAAACCATCAACGGCGCCAGACTCTGGATCAGCCTGTTCGGCCTGACCTTTCAACCCGGTGAGCTGGCCAAGATTGCTCTGACCATCTTCTTCGCGGGATACCTGGTGGCCCGCCGTGAATCGCTGGCAATCGTCGGCCGCAAGTTCCTTGGCGTTCAGGTGCCGCGAGCTCGCGAGCTTGGTCCGATCTTGGCAATCTGGGCTGCGAGCCTGCTGGTTTTGGTTGTGCAGCGCGACCTCGGAACCTCGCTTCTGTACTTTGGCCTTTTTATCGTGATGATTTACGTCGCTACCGGTCGAGCCCTCTATGTGGGTGTCGGTCTGGGCATGTTCGTGACTGGCGCGCTGGTCGCATCCAGAATCATGGATTACGTTCGCGGCCGCTTTGACTCTTGGCTGAACCCGTTTGCCCCAGAGCATTATGACGCGGTCGGTGGTTCATACCAGCTGGTCCAAGGTATTTTTGGTTTGGCCCACGGCGGCATCTTCGGCACCGGACTCGGCGGTGGTGTTCCGCAACTCGTTCCATTGGCCGAGAGCGACTTCATCATCGCGGCCCTGGGTGAAGAGCTCGGCATGGCCGGTTTGTTCGCAATTTTCGCGCTGTATTTGCTGCTGGTCTATCGAGGCATCCGCATCGCGTTCAACCACAACGACGACTTCAGCAAACTCTTGGCCGTTGGCCTCAGTTTCGTAATTGCCCTGCAAACCTTCATCGTGGTTGGTGGTGTGACTCGCGTGGTTCCACTAACCGGTCTGACCACTCCGCTGTTGGCCGCCGGTGGTTCTTCGCTGCTAGCCAACTGGATCATCATCGGTGTGCTGCTTCGAATCAGCGACTCCGTCGGCAGCGGCAGCAAAGACCCGGCACCCAGCCGAGTCGGGGGTGCCTCATGAATCGCGAACTAAGGCGAGTGTCGCTGGTCGTGATGACGATGTTCCTGAGCCTGTTTATCGCGGCATCCACCATTCAGGTTTTGAACCAGGAATCGCTAAGCGCTGATCCGCGCAACGTGCGCTCGGTCTATGACTCATACAAGACTCAGCGCGGCGCCATCTTGGTGAACGGCAAGCCGATTGCGGTTTCGACCAAGAGCGATGATGCCTTTGTTTATCTGCGCGAGTATTCGCACCCGATGTACTCATCGGTTACTGGGTTCTTCAGCTTCTTTCAAGGAGCAACCGGTCTCGAATCAGAGATGAACTCCTACCTCACTGGCAAAAACAGCCAGCAGTTCTTCGAGCAGATCAACGCGGTGCTTTCGGGCACGCCGGTGACCGGAGCATCGGTGGAACTCACCATCGACCCCAAAGTGCAAAAGGTCGCTTGGGATGCGTTGGGCAACCTCGAGGGAGCGGTCGTAGCAGTTGAGCCTTCGACCGGGCGCATCCTCGCTCTGGTTTCGAAGCCGGGTTTCGACGCCAACCAACTCTCGGTGCATGACGGCACGCAAGCCAACCTCAACTACACCGAGTTGCTCGGCACCAAAGGCAATCCGCTCGTGAACAAGGCAATCGCCGGCGACCTGTATGCCCCCGGTTCGGTCTTCAAGTTAATCACTTCGGCGGCGGCACTCGAGTCGGGCGACTGGACCGCCGAATCCACCTTGCCGAACCCGGTCAAATACACCCTGCCGGGCACCAGCACCCAGATTCAAAACTCGGGCGAAGGCAAGTGCGGTGGCAAGACTACGGTTTCGATTGCCGATGCTCTGCGGTTCTCGTGCAACATTCCGTATGCCCAGCTGGGCATCGAGCTCGGTCAGGATCGCATTCGCACCCAGGCCGAGCTATTCGGTTTTGGCAAGCGAATTCAGACTCCGCTTTCGGCAACACCGAGCGTGTATCCGCAAAACATGGATGACGCCCAGGTTGGTCTCTCGTCGTTCGGTCAGTACGACGTTCGCGTGACGCCGTTGCAGATCGTGATGGTCAGCATGGCAATCGCAAACAAAGGTGTTTTGATGCAGCCGAACCTGATCGAAAACGTGCTGTCACCGAGCCTGGCCGTAATCGATCAACCGCAACCAAAGGTATTCGCGCAACCAATCAGCGAATCAACCGCAACAGCTCTGAAGGACATGATGGTGGGGGCCGTTTCAAGAGGAGTTAGCTCCAACGCACAAATCAAGGGGGTCGAGGTCGCCGGCAAAACTGGCACCGCGCAGAACGGCAAGGATGACCCCTATACGCTCTGGTTCACCGGCTTCGCTCCAGCCGACAATCCTCAAGTCGCGGTTGCAGTAGTGGTTGCCAAGGGTGGCGGTCAGGGTCAGGCCGGACGCGGAAACTCGCTCGCAGCACCGATTGCCCGCAAGGTGATGGAGGCGGTGTTGAACAAGTGACTCCCGAATCTCCAGCAGCAGGTCAGGTCTATGGTGGCCGATACCACCTCAACTCGCGCATCGCCGTCGGTGGCATGGGTGAGGTTTGGCAAGCAACCGATGACGTAATCCTGCGCCAGGTAGCCATCAAAATTTTGAAGCCGGAATACATGGGCGATCCCGGCTTCCTAGAGCGCTTCAGAACCGAGGCTCGCCACGCAGCCATGGTCAATCATGAGGGCATCGCGAACGTTTATGACTATGGCGAGGATTCGGGCAGCGCATACCTGGTTATGGAACTTGTGCCTGGTGATTCACTTGCCAAGATTCTCGAGCGCGACAAAAAGCTGGCTCCTGAAAAGGTGATGGACATCATCGCTCAGACCGCTCGCGCTCTGTATGAAGCGCACGAAGCTGGTCTGGTGCACCGCGATGTTAAGCCGGGCAACCTGTTGATCACTCCAGACGGTCGCGTAAAAATCACCGACTTCGGCATCGCACGAGTGGCCGACCAGGTTTCGCTGACCGCGACCGGTCAGGTCATGGGTACCGTGCAGTACCTCTCGCCCGAGCAGGCAACCGGCAAACCGGCAACGCCAGCCACCGACATCTATTCGCTCGGCATCGTCGCCTACGAGGCGATCGCCGGACGCCGCCCATTCACGGGTGACTCGCAAATGGCCATCGCCATGGCTCAGATCAACGAAGCACCTCCGCCGCTGCCGGCAGAGGTCGATCAACGCATCCAGAATCTGGTGATGTCTTGCTTGGCCAAGAAGCCGAATCAGCGGCCAGAGTCGGCAAAGGCACTCGCGATTCGAGCCGAGGCCCTGCTGCCACACGCCCCAACCACCACTGCGGCTACGACTGTTATCTATCAACCGCAGCAACCGGTGACCGCCAGCACCACGGTGATTACGACCGACACCGCTCCGGCACCGAAGCCACCGATTGTTTGGCCTTGGATTGCCGTGATTGTGGCGCTTTCGCTGACCGCCATCACGATCATCGTGGCGATTCTGGTGCAGCCGTCGGGCACCCCGAGCCCCTCTCCAACCTCGCCAACCGGCAATTCGAGTGAGTCACCCAGCGTCAGCCCCACTGCAACCAACCCTGCAGTCGTCACGGTGCTTTCAACCGACGTAATCGGATTCACCGTCAGCGACGCATACAACTACCTGACCGGGCTCGGACTTCAGGTGGATGCGGTGCCCGGCGAAAGCCTGCCGAACGACGACGAGCGCGTGCTGACCGTCTATGACGCCACCCCGCTCGGCGCGCTAAAGGTGGGCGATGTGATTCGACTCACCTACTATGTGGCCGCCACCGATTTGCCAACTGAGCCCACCCCGAACCCAACCCCGAGCCAGTGAGAGCGACCTGCGCGCAGCTGGCCCCGACCATAGACTTAACACTGTTTTCAACGAAGGAGCACCGTGTCTGACACCCCGCGACTCATCGCAGGCCGATACGAACTTGGCGGTTTGATTGGCCGCGGCGGCATGGCCGATGTTTACGAAGGAACCGACACCCGCCTGGGTCGCACGGTTGCCATCAAGTTGCTCAAGTCAGACCTCGCCAACGACCCAACCTTCGAGGCACGTTTTCGCCAAGAGGCGCAAGCCTCGGCGCGCATGGCGCATCCGACCATTGTTCGTGTTTATGACGCGGGTGAGGATGTCACTTTCGACCAGCAGGGTCAAGAGCACAAGCGCCCTTTCATCATCATGGAATACGTTCGCGGTCGTCTGCTTCGTGACCTGTTGCACGAGCGTCCGTTCAGCATCGAAGAGTCGCTCGAGTATGCCGCTGGGGTGCTGACCGCACTCGAGTTCTCGCACCGCGCGGGCGTCATTCACCGCGACATCAAGTCGGCGAACGTAATGATCACCGACCAGGGTCAAGTCAAGGTGATGGATTTCGGAATCGCCAGGGCAGTCTCTGACTCGTCGGCGACCATGGCCCAGACCTCGGGCATCATGGGCACCGCGCAGTATTTCTCACCTGAGCAGGCCAAGGGCGAATCGGTTGACTCGCGCACCGACCTCTATTCGACTGGCGTTTTGCTCTATGAAATGCTGGCCGGTCGCCCTCCATTCAAGGGTGACACAGCCGTCTCGGTGGCCTACCAACATGTCAGCGAGGCCGTGATTCCGCCTTCGCAGTTCAACTCGCAAATTTCACGCGAGCTGGATGCCGTTGTGCTGCGCGCGCTTGCCAAGGATCGGGTCGAACGCTTCCAAACAGCCGAAGAGTTCCGCGAGCACATGCTTGCCGCGGCCATGGGAACGCCGATCACTCAGCCGACGGCAGTGCTAGAGCCAGAAGAACCTGCCGCACTCGAGGCCGCCGAACCGGTTGAGGCAGTTGAGGCAGTTGAATCAGTTGAGCCGGCAGAACCAATCGAGCCAAACGAGTCCGTCGCCGCTGAGGCATCTGGCGAGGAAGCCCAACCAACCCCGATTGACCCATTCGACGCTCTGCTTGCCGGCGAGGTGACCGCCACCGCTGCGGTTCAAATCGCGGGGGATTCGCCAATCGTTGAACCCGCACCGGCAGTGACGCCAGCGGCGTCAGCTCCTGTCGCTCCGGCAGCGCCGCCCGCCTCAACCTCACCGACGATCAAAGCCGACGACGACTTCGAATCAGATCTAGCCAATGCGGGGTTCGACCGAACCAGCGTCATGCCGGCCGCCCAGATTCCGGTCAAGGTGCCAGAGTTCGTCACCCCAGCCGAAACCAAACGTGACGCGCTCATCGAAAACCCATTCGCCGAACTCGGCGTTGAGTTGCCGAGCGAACCGGTTGCCGCAACGGCATCCTCGAAGGCAAAGAAGGGTGGCCTGCTCAAGGGCGATCGTCCTTCGCCAGGGCTCATCTGGGGTGCCTCGACAGCTGCCGCCGTGGTCGTGGTCGGTCTGCTGGTTTGGCTGATTACCTTCGGTGGTTCGTTCAACTTCACCGTTTCGGGCAACAGCGGCATCGCGGTTCCAGATGTCACCAACCAGAATGCAAGTGTCGGCATTCAGAGTCTCGAAAACTCCAAACTGCTGGTCACCAAAAACTACGAACCAAGCGAAACCGTGCCGGCCGAAAGCATCATCCGCACCGATCCGGTTGCTGGAACCCTGGTGCCACCTAACACCACCATCACGGTCGTGATTTCAACGGGCAAAGCAACGATTCAGATGCCAAACCTAATTGGAATGGATGAAGCAGCGGCAACCGCCGCCAGCGCGAGCGCCAAGCTAACCCTCGGCACCACCTCGCAGGTCAACAGTGCCACGGCACCGCTCGGCCAAGTAATCGGCTCTGACCCGATGGCTGGCACCGCGGTTTCGGCCGGCACCATCGTGAACCTAAGCATCTCGAACGGCAAGGTAAACGTTCCTGATGTGCGCAACCTAGACATTTCTGATGGCCAGTCGCGCATGATGGCACCTGAGGTCGGGTTCACAGTCAGCATTCAAACCAAGACCGATTGCACGACCGGCACCAAGGGAACCATCGTCCTGGATCAGTCAATTTTGCCGGGCCTAGCCCCGCAGGGAAGCACAGTGATTCTCTATGTGGAGTGCAAGACGAACTAGAGTTCGGCAGATCTGGGCACGACCTAGAGCTTGAGCATTGGGCTGAGCGACTTGGCGCGCTCCGCCGCTCCGGCCAGCCCAATTGATTCGAGCCAGTTGCCGAGCATCTGGTAACCACCCTCGGTTAGCACGCTTTCAGGGTGAAACTGCACGCCATAGATCGGTAGGGTCTTGTGCTGAAGTGCCATGATCACTCCACCTTTTGAATTGAGTTCGGCGGTGGTGCGCGCGGTAATCACCATGTCTTCTGGCACGGTCGAATCCACAACCGCCAGCGAGTGGTAGCGAGTGGCGTTGAAGTCCTGCGGCACATCCTTGAAAATCAGAGAGCCGTCGTGGTGCACCTTCGAGATCTTGCCGTGCATGAGCTCTGAAGCGCTGGTGACGGTGGCTCCCATTGCCTCGGCAATCGCTTGGTGGCCAAGGCATACGCCGAAGATAGGCTTGCCGGTTTCGAGCGCGAAGCGAACAGTCGGGATGCTGAGTCCCGCTGCCGCTGGTGTTCCCGGACCTGGGCTGATCAGCACCGCGTCATACTTGGCCAACAGCGCAGGTAGCTCTGCCTCGCTCACCACGTCATTGCGCAGCACCTCGGTCTGCGCGCCGAGCTGCAACAGATAGCCGTTTAGCGTGTAAACGAAGCTGTCGTAATTGTCGAGCACCAGGATTTTGACCATAGGACTTAACCTTAACCCCCGATAAATGGATGCTGTGCCGATAGCCCCCGCCTCGGTTAGAATTTAGGTTATGTCTGAGACCAAGAACGACGAACAGGTTGCCGTAAAGCGCAAGGCTGCAAAGCCTGCCAAGCCAAAGGCGCCAAAGGCCGAACGCAATCGCAACGATCCAAACCCTGTCTGGTTCAAGCCAGTCATGTTCGGATTCATGCTGCTGGGCCTGATTTGGATCATCACCTACTACGTCAGCAGCGCGCAGCTTCCAATCGCCGATTTGGGCAACTGGAACATCCTGGTCGGCTTCGGCATCGCCATGGTTGGCTTCATGATGTCAACTCGCTGGAAATAACTGCGGAAAAACATTGGCTTCTAAGCCCAAGTAAGCCACAATCACCAAAAACGTAAAAATCGCCAAAAGACCCAGGTACGCCTGGGTTTTTTGCTTAAAGAACTTGTTTCCGGCCAGCACCCAAGCAACCAGAGCACCGGCAATCAATCCACCAATGTGAGCCTGCCAGCTGACGCCAGGCATCAAAAAACCGAAGCCCAGGTTGATCGCGATGACCACCAAGATCTGCTGGTCATTGTTGCCCAGTCGGCGAAGAATTACAAAGTATGCGCCCATCAGTCCGAAGATTCCACCTGATGCACCAAGCGTCATCCCCAGAGGATTGCTGAACCAAATCACGGCAACCGATCCACCCAAAATCGATAGCAGGTACAACGCGGTGAAGTTA
>CAZXFZ010000008.1:0-14087 GCA_964640285.1 uncultured Rhodoluna sp. | reverse complement strand
CGATCTGAACTGGCATGAGGATGTTGGCAAAAGCCGCAAACAGCGGGGTTGCAAACATAAGCAACATGATGGTGCCGTGCATGGTGAACAGCTGGTTGTACTGTTCCTTGGTCTGGACGATGTCAAGGCCAGGAGCAGCCAGCTGGGCGCGAATGAGAAGCGCCATCACACCACCGATTAGGAAGTAGATGAAAGAGGTGATCAGGTAGAGATACCCGATTTTCTTGTGGTCGGTGGTCGTAATCCAATCGACTACGAGTTGACCCTTTGAGCGCTTGGCGCTCTTTTGACCGGTGGCGTTAGCGGTTGCGGTAGCCATTTACTTAGCCTCGAATCTCTGGGTTGTCGCCAGGAAGGTTCTGGTTGCGTGAGAAGGAGTCGTCGATTAGGCCGGTGTTTCCAGCAGCCTTCAGAGCAGCGATGTGAGCGTCATACTCAGCCTGAGTCACTACCTTGACGTTGAACAACATCATTGAGTGGTATTCACCACAAAGCTCGGCGCACTTGCCCGAGTACTCACCGACCTGAGTTGGGGTGAAGTACATCTTGTTGGTGTGCATTGGGAACATGTCCTTCTTGTAAAGGAACTCGACCACCCAGAAGCTGTGAATTACGTCTCGCGAAGTGAGGCTGATCTCAACCGACTTGTTGACAGGAAGCCACAGTGTTGGAAGTTCTTTTTCGTCGGCTACGGTGGTGCCGATTCCCTGGATGCCTGACTCGTGTGCGTTATCGCTCACGTAGTTGAAGTCCCAGCTCCACTGCTTGCCGATTACCTGAATCTTTACGTCTGAATCAACCGGACGCTCGATGTCTGACATGGTCTTGGCAGTAAACGCGAAGAAACCAATAACCATGATTAGCGGAACCACGGTGAACAGGGTTTCGATTGGGTTGTTGTATCGAATCTGTCGCGGGATCGAGGTGTCGCCCTTGCGACGGCGGTACACGATCACCGCGTAGAACATTAGGCCCCAGGCGATGATGCCAACACCCCAGAGCACAATCCAAGAACCATTCCAGAAGTGGATGATGCTTTCGGTGTGATTGGTTGCGTTGCCCGTGCCAGGAAGGAAGCCTCGAGACAGCTGCTGTGACTGCTCTGCGGTGCAACCGGTTAGGAAAAGGACTAGGGATGTCGCAAGAGTGGCTACAGCCACCTTGGATGCATGCTTAAAGCGCACTTTCGACCCTTCAGATTTCGAATCGTTACGCTCATAGTCTATTCGCAGACGGCTTAGGCCGAGGCACAAAACGGGCTGTTTTTGCCACAAAAAAGCGAAATCCGGCCGCTTTTTCTGATGCCAAGCGACCGGACTTCAAAGAACTGTTAGTTGAATGAATCTCCGCAAGCGCAGGTGCCCTGAGCGTTTGGGTTGTCGATGGTGAAACCCTGTTTCTGAATCGTGTCCTCAAAGTCGATAGTCGCACCGTCAAGGTATGGCACGCTCATGCGGTCAACGATGACCTCGACTCCATCGAAGTCAACCACTTGGTCGCCATCGTTGAAGCGCTCATCAAAGTAGAGCTGGTAGCGCATGCCCGAGCAACCACCTGGCTCGACCTCAATTCGAAGTCGAAGTTCGACTGGGTTGCCGTTCTCATCCACCGGAGCCTCTGCTCCGATGAGGGCCTTCACCTTGGCCTGAGCCTGATCGGTCAGCTTAACGCCGTGTGCAAGTGTTTCGGTCATTTCAGTCTCCATCAGTTGGTTCGAACAGCTAGATTCGAACGATTTTGAATGCTTCAAGGATAAACAACAAAACCAAGATTTTTAGTTCAAAATGTCGTTGGCTTCGAGAAGGACTAGTGTTTCCGCCAGAATCGCACGACGCAAAGTTTCTAGGTGAAGGGACTCGTTCGGGCTGTGGGCTCGGGAATCTGGGTCCTCTACCCCGGTGACCAGAATTTGAGCTTTCGGGAATACCTCAACCAGGTCTGCGATGAACGGGATTGAGCCGCCGATGCCGATATTTACCGAGTCGGTACCGAAGGATGCGCTGAGCGCCTGACTCGCCAGTCGGTGTGACCAGGTGTCAGACGGCGAAGAGTGTGGCTTGCCCAACTCGATTTCACCGAAAGTCAGCTTTGCGCCCCAGGGAGTGTTGTCCATCAGGTGCTTGCGCAGCGATTCCAGCGCTGATTCAGGCGTGTCACCCGGAGCAATTCGCATCGAAATCTTGGCTCTGACCGATGGCAGGAGCGTGTTTGAAGAGAGCGCTACGGTTTGGGCATCCAGACCGATGACAGTAATCGCTGGCTTGTTCCAGATCTTGTCGACCGTGTTGCCGGATCCGATTTGCGAGACACCTTCGAGAAGGCCCGAGTCGGCGCGCAGGGCATCCTCGGAGTAGTCGAGGTTTGATGGCGGAGCAGAGTGCAGCCCAGCGACCGCAACATTGCCCTGCTCGTCGTGCAAGCTGGCCAAGAGTTTGAGCATGGCGGTCATTGCATCTGGAACCGCACCGCCAAACATGCCCGAGTGCACGGCGTGATCGAGAGTGCGAATCTCGACCACCTGTGAAACCAAACCACGCAGCGAGGTGGTCAGTGCTGGAACATCGGTGCTCCAGTTAGCTGAATCGGCAACGACAATTAGGTCTGCGGCCAGATCGGCTCGGTTCTCTTCTAGAAAATTTCTGAAGGAGGGCGAACCGGCTTCCTCCTCTCCTTCGATGAACAGATTGATGCCGAGGTCGATATCGCCGTTGAGTGCGATCGCGAGGGCCTTGATCGCGGTCAGATGCGCGATGATGCCGGCTTTATCGTCGGCAGCCCCGCGCCCGTAAAGACGGCCATCAATCAACGTGGGTTGGAACGGCGGAGTCTGCCACTGGTCGTCATCACCTGGCGGTTGAACATCGTGGTGAGCATAAAGCAGCACAGTCGGCCTGCCATTGCGAGCAGTGCGGGTTGCAACCACTGCCGGCGCTCCTGGCTTGCCCTCGGGGGTGGTTGCGCGACGAATCTCGACGCTGTCAAACAGCTCGAGATCTTCCAGTAGTTTGGCAACCGCGGAAGCGCTCAATTCGAGGTTGTTTGCGTCGAACGCATCCCAAGCGATTCCGGGAATGCGAACCAATCGACCCAGCTCGGCCAATGCACTCGGGAACATCGAATCGACGATTTCGCGAACGATCGGAACGTTCTCAGGATTAAGAGTCACAGCCTCGGGCGTTGTAGTCATACAGGTAATCTTAAAGTCGATTTAGGTAATGACCGAGCCGCTAAATGGTGAAGAGGAATTCATGAGCGATTCAAACAAGGACGAACAGCAGGCGGTTGCCAAGAAGGGTCGTCCGACTCCGCCTCGTAAGGTTCAGGAAGCGGCACGACACAGACCTCTGGTTGGCGACCGCAGCCCAGAGGCTCGCAAGGCCGCCAAGGAACGCCTGGCTGAAGAGCCACGCAAAGCGCGTCTGGGCATGGCAGCTGGCGACGAGCGCTACCTAACCGCGCGCGACCGCGGACCACAGCGAAAGTTGGCCAGAGACATTGTCGACTCCCGTTTCACCGCCGGTGAATTGGTAATGCCGCTGCTCGTAATCGTGATTTTCGTTTCGCTGATCGACAACTACACAGTGGTTCTCACTATTACAGCTATCACCTATGTCATCTTCGCTTCGATTGCGATCGATGGCTGGTTGGTTGGTCGAAAAGTGCATAAACGCCTTGTCGAAAAGTACGGGGCCGACAAGGTTGAACGCGGTGTGCGCTGGTATGCAGCTATGCGTTCAATTCAAATGCGCGCTCTTCGCCTTCCTAAGCCTCAGGTCAAGCGCGGCGAAAAGATTTAGACCAAGAAGACGAAACGCCCGGTTCAGTCGAGCCGGGCGTTTTTCTGTATCAGAATAGGAACGTTCCAAACAAAGGAGTTTGACGGATGTCCCAAAAGGAAACCATCCACCTGCGTGACCTAATGCCTCAGGTGCTAGAAGACATGGATGCGCTGAAAGACAGTTTCGGATTGTTCGAAACCCACGCATCACAGCAGGTCAATCGCGAGCAGGTGATGGGAGTTCTCAAGGAGCTCACCGACCGACTCGACAACAACTTTCCCTACTTCCACCCGCAGTATGCGGCTCAGATGCTGAAGCCGCCTCATCCTGTGGCCATGGCGGCCTATATGGCAACCATGATGATCAACCCGAACAACCACTCAATCGATGGCGGACGAGCCACAACCGAGATGGAACGCGAAGTGCTTCGGCAGCTCGCTGATATGTTCGAGTACCCCGAAGAGTTTCTAGGACACCTCACCTGGAGCGGAACAACCGCGAATCTCGAAGCTCTCTGGATTAGCCGCGAGATCAACCCAGGCAAATCGGTTGCACACTCGGCTGACTCGCACTACACACACTCGCGCATGGCCGAAGTGCTTGGCATTCCCAGCGTTGCGATCGCGACCGAAGCTGATGGACGCATGTCGCTCAGAGCTCTCGAGCAAGAGCTGAAAACCGGCAAAATCGGTGTAGTCGTGGCCACACTGGGCACCACAGGCCTGGGGGCCGTTGACCCACTCGCCGACATCATTCCCCTGGCAAGACAGTACGGTGCGCGGGTGCACGTGGATACCGCATACGGCGGCTTCTTCACTCTTATCAAGGATGAGTTAGAGCCCGAAGCGGCCCGACACTTTGCAGCTATCAAAGACTCAGATTCGGTTGTAGTAGATCCACACAAGCACGGTCTGCAGCCATACGGTTGCGGTGCGGTTCTGTTCCCTACCCACTCGATTGGCAAGTACTACAAGCACGACTCCCCCTACACCTACTTTGCAAGCAAAGAACTTCACTTCGGTGAGATTCAGCTCGAGTGCAGCCGCGCTGGTGCATCCGCTGCGGCCCTGTGGGCAACGCTCAAGGTGTTCCCGCTGACCCGAACCGGGCTCGGTGAAGTACTCGCACCCGGACGTCGAGCCGCGATGAATTGGTGGAAACTAATCGGAGACTCAGAGGTGCTTGCGCCTTATCAGCAACCCGAGTTAGACATCGTGACCTATTTGCCAAGAGCGCGATCAATGAGCGAGTTGGATGAACTCTCGCACAAACTCTTCGTGATGGCCGCAGACACAACTAGGCCACAGCAAACGCACTTGGCGACTTACGTGACTAAGCGCGCGAACCTCGAAGACCGAGGAATCGAACTCGATTGGGATGCGCCGAGCGCCAGAATCATGCGCAGCGTACTGATGAAACCAGAACAAGAGGTGCTGGTTCCAGAAATGCACTGGCACGTCGAACAGTGGACGAAGCGAGCGATGGGTTTGCCCAGCGGCCTAGACAGATAGCCGGGCTAGCTCAGCTTTGCAAGTCCGGTGTTGATGCGCCGTGCCCAAAGTGGGCCCTCATAAATGAATCCGGTGTAGCCCTGCACGAGATCTGCGCCGAGAGCCAAGCGTTCCTTAACCTCGGTGGCGGTCTCGACTCCCCCGACCGAGATAATCACCATCGGCCTTGGCAGATTGGCTCGAAGCAGTTTGAGAACTTCGAGCGAGCGAGCCTTGAGCGGAGCACCCGAAAGACCGCCCGCTCCACAGGCATCCACCTTGGACTGACCGGTTTGAAGCCCGATTCGGCTAATTGTGGTGTTGGTTGCAATCACGCCGGCCAGTTGAAGCTCTTTGGCCAATTCAGCCACCGCCACGATATCTTCGTCAGCAAGGTCAGGTGCAATCTTGACAAGAACTGGCTTGCCTTTAGCTTCTTCAAGAACGGCAGAGAGAATTGGGCGAAGGGCATCCACGTTCTGCAGTGATCGCAGACCAGGCGTGTTCGGCGAGGATACGTTCACCGCGATGTAATCGGCGTGCTCGGCCAAGAGTTTGGCGCTCTGACGGTAATCATCAGCCGCGAGCTCAACATCTACCACTTTGGACTTGCCGATGTTCACGCCAATAACCGGAAGGTTTCCTCGGTGTCTTTTGCGCAGAATCGCGAGACGATTGGCAACGACCTCGGCACCCTGGTTATTGAAGCCCATGCGGTTGATTAGGGCACGATCTGGAATCAATCTAAACAGTCGAGGCTTGTCGTTGCCCGGCTGAGCCAGCGCAGTTACGGTGCCGACTTCAACGTGCGAAAAACCTAGGTCACCCAAGGCCTTAACGGCAACCGCATTCTTGTCAAAGCCCGCCGCAACGCCAAATGGGGCATCAAAATGCTGCCCTAGGGTTTGCACAGCCAATTGCGGGCGCGTGCGTTGACGAGCCAGCTTGGTCAGCCCAATTGCACCGGCGAAACGTATCGCAAACATTCCGATGTGATGCGCAAACTCGGCATCCATGCGAGCGAAGAAAAGCTTGAAAATGAGGCGATAGAGCACGAATACAAGGTTAGCGGCTAGCCGGTCTGGCAGTTCGCACACCAATACAGCTTGCGGCCAGCCAAAATTGCAATCGAAACCGGGGTCGCGCATACGCGACAGGGTTGCCCCTCGCGCTTATAGACAAAATGGCGATTACTTTTTCCTGGATCCTTTTTGAGAAACTCGTCCCTGGTAATCATGACTCCGGTTCTCACACCGACGGCAAGCAGTTTGACTGCATCCGCCCAGAGTTTTGTGAGCGTCTCTTTGCTCAAGTTTGAGCCCGGCGTCATTGGGTTGAGTTTGGCCCTGAATAGCAGTTCAGCGCGGTAGACATTTCCGATTCCACTGACCACAGATTGATCCATCAAGAGAAGACCGACAGCTTTTTTCGATTTTTGAATGCGAGCAATAAACCGCGCGAGCTCTTCACCGCGAGGATCCGGATGAATCGGGTCGGGGCCAAGTTTCTGCCTGGCATCGTTGACTTGTTCATCGCCAAGCAGCTCGCAGGCCGTTGGGCCGCGCAGTTCAGCCAGGCGAAAACCTGAGTCGGTCTCACGCCAGAATCTGGCGCGAACCTCACCTACAGGAACAGGAAGACTCTCGGCGCTGTGCCAACGCCATTTTCCATAAATACCAAGGTGAATTCGAAGGGTGTATCCGTTGTCAAATTCCAGGAACAGTTGTTTGCCGACAGCTCGAGCAGCCCGCAGAGATCGGCCATCAATCAGGGCCGCTGAAGCCGAGAAGCGCCCCTGAGGTGAATCGACCCTAATGGGTTTTCCCAAAAATGCATCTGCGAATTGCTTGGCAGATCGATGTACGGTGTGCCCCTCAGGCATCTGCTTTCCGCCTAGTCGAGAATTTCTTCGGTGTTCTCGTATGTCGCAATCTTGGAAATGCGTCGAACGTGCCGCTCGTCTTGACTGAACGGTTCGGCGATGAACAGCTCAATTAGGTGCAGCACTTCATCCATGCTGTGTTGACGTGCACCAACCGCGACGACATTTGCATCGTTGTGTTCGCGTGCCAACTTTGCTGTTGATTCGTTCCAAACCAGAGCAGCGCGCACACCTCTAACCTTGTTGGCCGCAATCTGCTCGCCGTTGCCAGAACCACCCAGAACGATTCCGAGCGCTTCTGCCCCAGCTCGCTGATCCGCAACGACCGCAAGCGCAGCGCGAATGCAGAACGAAGGATAGTCATCCAACGGGTCGTAACTCTTTGGCCCGTGGTCGAAAACCTCATGCCCCTGCTTGGTTAGCTCACGAATCAGAAAGTGGCTTAGTTCGAGTCCTGCGTGGTCTGTTGCGATGTGGATGCGCATGCGTCGATTTTAGCCTTGGCGTTTGGGTGCGGTGACAAACAGATACGTGACTAGACCCGAAACCGTGGCGGCAACAAAGTAGATGATGCCGAACGAAACGACCTTGGCCTGTGCCAGACCGGCCTCTTCGATCGTGAACTCGGCAGGATTGGCCGCAATTTGCTGCTGGCTCAGCGAAAGAATCAGCAGGGTTGCCGACACCGCAACTACTGAGGTGACTGCCAGGTTGGCTAGAAGCCGGGTCGAGCTGGCCTGTCGCTTGACTAGAAGACCAACCACAGCCCAAAGCGAGAACGAGATTAGGAGGTAGAGCTGGGCTATTCCCATAGCCGTAGCCAAAGCCATACTGAAATTCAGCCCGCTGGTCACAAGTGAAAGCAGCAAGGCAAGAATCCACGCCATCGCTGACACCAGAGATGCTTCAACAAGTGGAGTCGCTCTAAATCTCATGGGTTTAGGCTAGTTGAAGTTTGTTTCCCAAATGACATAGGAGTCACCTTGCCCGGAGAAAACCTGACCCGAATCGAAGCGGCCGAGCGTGCAGCGCTTATCGATGTCGAAAGCTACGAAGTTGCGCTTGACCTCACCAGTGACGAGCGAACCTTTAGGTATGTTTCAAAGGTTCGATTCAGCGCCAAGACCGCGGGTGCGTCAACCTTCATTGATGCAATAACCGACAAGGTGCACCGGGTGGTCCTGAATGGAGTCGAGCTTGATCCGAGCCAGGTAGCTGACAATGTGCGCATCCAGCTAGACGACCTCCAAGCCGATAACGAGCTTCTAGTTGAGGCTGACGGTATTTTCATGAACACCGGTGAGGGTTTGCACAAGTTTGTGGACCCGGTCGATAACGAGGTTTACCTCTACACACAGTTCGAGGTTCCCGACAGTAGAAGAATGTTCGCGGTGTTTGAGCAGCCTGACCTGAAGGCCACGTTCCAGTTTGAGGTAACTGCGCCAGCGCACTGGAAGGTTGTGTCGAACCAGACAACCCCCGTTCCAACCGACCTGGGCAACGGAAAAGCCGTTTGGAAGTTCGCCCCTACCCCTCGCATATCGTCATACATCACCGCGCTCGTAGCCGGGCCTTACCACGAGTACCGCAGTGAACTGACCTCGAGCGATGGCCGCAAGATTCCGCTCGGTGTTTTCTGCCGCAGTTCACTCGCTGAATACATGGATCAGGCAGATGCCGACTATGTCTTCGAAAAGACCCGAGAAGGATTTGATTTCTTCGAAAACGCCTTTGGTGTCGCATACCCGTTTGAAAAGTATGACCAGCTGTTTGTGCCCGAGTTCAACGCTGGCGCCATGGAGAACGCTGGCTGCGTCACTTTCACCGAAACCTATGTGTTCCGCTCAAAGCCGGCCGACGCAGTTCGCGAACGCCGCGTAATCACGATTCTTCACGAGCTAGCCCATATGTGGTTCGGTGACCTCGTTACGATGCGCTGGTGGAACGACCTGTGGCTAAACGAATCGTTTGCCGAGTATGCATCACACCTCGCGGTGGCAAACGCCACCGAATGGAAGGGTGCTTGGGTTACCTTCTCGGCTCTCGAGAAGTCCTGGGCGTACCGTCAGGATCAGCTGCCCTCAACCCACCCGATTGTCGCCGAAATCAACGATCTCGAAGACGTTCAGGTTAACTTCGATGGCATCACCTATGCCAAGGGTGCATCGGTGCTTCAGCAGCTGGTTGCCTTTGTCGGTGAGGAAGCCTTTCTCAAAGGAGTTGGCAACTACTTCAAGAAGCACGCCTTTAAAAACACCGAGTTGAACGACCTTCTGGTCGAACTTGAAGCAACCAGTGGTCGCGACTTGGGCAACTGGTCGAAGCTCTGGCTTGAGACTGCTGGTGTCAACACCCTGCGTTCGGAATTCGAAGTTGACGGTGATGGCAATTTCAGCAGGTTCGCAGTGCTGCAGACCGCAATTGAGAGCCAGCCAACTATTCGCCCTCACCGCATGGGTGTTGGACTCTATGACCTAGTCGGCGGCAAACTGACGCGCGTCGAGCACATCAGAGTCGACATCGACGGACCTCGCACAGAACTCCCAGAGCTGGTCGGCAAGAAGCGCCCAGCCCTGTTGCTGCTCAATGACGAAGACCAGACCTATGCCAAGATTCGACTCGACGAGCAATCGCTTGAGACCGCGCTCTCGCACCTGAGTGACATCAACGATCCGCTAACTCGCGCGATCATCTTGGGTGCCGCCTGGGATGCGACGCGCGATGCCGAGGCAAACCCGCGCGACTTCATCCGTTTGGTGCTGGGAAACATCGCTCACGAGACCGAATCGACCACCATGCTGACACTTTTGCGCCAGCTGGTAACCACCGGTCGCTTCTATGTCAAACAGTCGGAGCGCGAGGCAGTGCTGTCTGAGATTGCCGACTCGCTGCTGCAACTAGCAAAGGATGCGCAAGCGGCCAGCGACGCTCAGCTTCAGTTCGTGAAGTTCTTCACTCAATTCGCCCGCACCGAAGCACAGCTCGATGCGGCAGAGGCGCTCTTGACCGGCAACCTCAAGTTGCAAGGCTTAGAAATCGATGCCGACCTGAAGTGGGAACTCTTGACGGCTTTGGTCGTTGGAGGGCGAGCTGGCGAATCTGAGATCGCCAAGCTCGAGGCTGAAGACAACACCGCCAACGGCCAGAAGGCTGCGGCGGCCGCTCGGGCTGGAGTTCCAAACGCGCAGGCCAAGGATTCGATGTTCAAGCTGCTGACCGAAACCAAGGACTACTCGAATGCGCTGGTGCAAAGCGCATCCACCGGGTTCACCAGAGTCATCGACGTTGAACTTCTGCGCCCATTCGCCTCGAGATACTTCGAGATGGCGACCAAGATTTGGGAATCGCAAACTTTCAAGATTGCCGAGTACCTTTTGGTCAACCTCTATCCGATTCCGCTCGCAGACGAAAACCTGCTCGCGATCAGTCGCGAATGGATTGAAAAACCTGAGATCAAGGCGATTCCGGCCATGCACCGCATTCTGGTCGAAAACGTCGCGAACTTGGAGCGAGCACTCAAGGTTCAAGCTAGAGACCGCGGCTAAACTTCAAGCAAACCCGGCTAAGGAGTTCAGATGCTATTCGACGTTTGGGCAAACATTTTTGATTGGTGGAGCGGTTTCTGGCAGCAGTGGCAGACACTGATCCGGATTATCCTGATCGTCGGTGCAGCCGCCCTGCTTCGTGTGATTCTGCTTGCCTTGGTGAAGCGCACCGTGAGCAGGATTGTCTCAGAGGCAACCAAGGGTGTAAACCCTAATCTGCTCTCTCCGTTGGCCAACGCTCGTCTGATTCAGCGGGCTCAGACGCTGGGCACGGTGCTTACCAACTTCATCACTTGGGGCTTGGTGCTGGGTGCAGCGACCGCTGTTCTGAGTGAGCTTGGCGTTGCCGTAGGCGCGATTATCGCTGGCGCCGGAATCCTCGGTGCGGCTCTTGGTTTCGGTGCCCAGTCACTGGTTCGAGACCTTATCTCTGGACTTTTCATCGTGTTTGAAGATCAGTACGGGGTTGGAGATTCTGTAGACCTGGGACAGGCCTCAGGAGTGGTTGAATCGGTCGGGCTGCGGGTTACTCAGGTGCGAGATGTTAAGGGCACCCTCTGGTATGTGCGCAACGGCGAAGTCATGCGCGTCGGCAACCAATCCCAAGGCTGGTCAAGAGTCGTGCTAGATATCGCCGTGCCATACGCGACCAACATCGACAAGGCTAAATCTGCGATTCTTTCGGCTGCCGCGAGCTTGCAAAAGGATTCGAAGCTCAAGGCATCGTTGCAGAGCGAACCGCAGATTTGGGGAATCGAAGCCTTCTCGGGCGAGCAAATTGTGCTGCGGTTTGTGCAACAGGTTCACCCAGCAGACAGCGATCAGATTGCCCGCGAGTTGCGCGCGGCGATCAAAATCGAGCTCGACAAAGCCAAGGTCAGAGTGGCGGACACCCGCATGCCCATCTATGCCGAAGCCACGGGCAAGGTCGTCGCGTGAGCGGAGACCACGAAGAGTTTGAGGATGCGAATCGCGTAGAAACGGTTCGCATTAGACGGGCTGCCGCTGCCGAGTTTGTCGGCGGCAACTTCTATGAACGAGTCGGCGGACGCGAATTCTTCAAGGCACTCACCGACAAGTTCTATGAAGGCGTCGCGCAGGATGAAGTGCTTCGGCCGATGTACCCCGAAGAAGACCTTGGCCCTGCGGCCGAGCGCCTGCAGCTGTTTTTGGAGCAATACTGGGGTGGCCCGTCTGACTATCAGGAACTTCGAGGTCATCCTCGCCTCAAAATGAGGCACCTGCCGTTCAAAATCAACCCAAAGGCTCGAGAGCATTGGCTGAAGCACATGCGAGCTGCCGTCGATTCGATGGTTGAGGCTGGAAAACTGCCACCTGCCGATGAAGCCGAGCTGTGGGCTTATTTGGACCGAGCCGCAACTGCCATGCTAAACACCTTTGAGGACTAGCTAGAACCGAGTTGCTGCCTTAGCTAGCACGTGTCCGTGTTCGCTACTCAATCGCACCCAGCCATCGGCGTGGTAAAGACCTACCTCTTCGTTTTCGGTCAGAAAGCCAAGGCCCGCAGCCGCAAATGCGGCTCCCATCGGAATCTGGGATTCAAGGTCGATTCCCCTACCCCAGATTTCTCCGCGAATTTTCGCCGCGATAGGGCCGCCAACAGATTCAGGAAGCGAACTTCGAACCTCATCGATTCCGGCTCTTGCGATTCGGGTGAGTTCCTTTTCGTTGATTGTTCCCATGAGCGACCAGCCAACCCGAGGCGGAGAGACGCCAGCCCAGGCCGCTCGTTGGTTCTCGGGGAGCTCAAGTTTGAACGCCGAACTCGCGTTTGCCACCAAGAGCAGGTGAGCGATGCGGTCCAAGACTGCCGCAATCGAGACGACGACATCAACCTCGGTCTCTTCTGCCAACTCACAGGTGCGCAAGCCTAGAACGGTAGGCCCAGATTCCATTAGGCTGCCAGCGTAAATCGGAGCGACGTAGGCGGCGAGAACCTTGCCGAATGCCCTAAACCGAACGAGGCCCTCCTGATCGAGCCGTTTGGCACGGTTCAAAAACCCTTGCAGGTCTTCCACGGTTTCGCGGTCAATGAATGAGCAAAC
Organism: uncultured Rhodoluna sp.; assembly: GCA_964640285.1. Lineage (GTDB taxonomy): Bacteria > Actinomycetota > Actinomycetes > Actinomycetales > Microbacteriaceae > Rhodoluna. The sequence continues at coordinate 1,325 of CAZXFZ010000008.1, read as the reverse complement.
AGAAGTCATAACGCTTCTAAGTTAACCTCTTCTTTGTGTCGATTCTGGCAAACTAGACACAATTCCTCTGGAAACCGGGCAGTAGTTGAATCGACGAAGATTCAACGGGGGACCCAGAAATGGATGCCGAGCACGAATGGCAATCTCAATCGACAGAAATCGCCTCGCCCAACTCTTCGAGCGCGAACGAACGACTTTCACTCAGAACCACAGCAAATCGCAGCAGGCATACACGAATGCGAACCATCTTTTCGGCCGTGTTCCAATGACTTGGATGAATAAGAAGGCTGGTGGGTTCCCGATCTACTTCGCAAAGGCCGAAGGAAACCGAGTCTGGGACATCGACGGCAACGAGTACATCGACTTTGCTCTGGGTGACACAGGGGCCATGGCGGGTCACAGTGCACCCGAAGTGGTCGCAGCCATCACCAAACGCGTGGCCCATGATGGCGGCCTAACCACCATGCTTCCAACCGAGGACGCCGAAGCCGTTGCAGCGAACCTTTCGGAGCGCTTCGGCATGGCCAAGTGGAGCTTCTCACTAACTGCCACCGATGCAAACCGTTGGGCAATTCGCTTGGTTCGAGCAATCACCGGAAAGCCGAAGATTTTGGTGAACGCATACTGCTATCACGGCTCTGTGGATGAGGCCCTGATTGTGGTCGGACCGGATGGAGAAGGCATGAGCCGCCCGGGCAACGTCGGCTCCCCCGTCGACGTGACAATGACCTCGCGGGTTGCCGAATTCAACGACCTAGAGGGCCTTGAGCGCCAGCTGAAGCGCGGCGACGTTGCCGCTGTGCTGATGGAACCCGCAATGACCAACATCGGCATCGTGTTGCCTGAGTCTGGTTATCTTGAGGGCGTGCGCGCACTCACCCGCAAGTACGACGCACTCTTGATCATCGATGAAACGCATACTTTCTCGGCAGACTGGGGTGGCATGACCCGTCGCGATCGGCTAGAACCTGATGTCTTCGTGATTGGCAAGGCCATCGCCGGCGGTATTCCGATCGGTGCGTATGCGCTCAGCGAGGAATTCGCCGAACGAGTCCTGGCGCGCACTGACCTCGATCTAGTCGACATGGGAGGGGTTGGCGGAACTCTTGCAGGCAATCCCCTATCGATGGCGGCCGCCCGAGCCACCCTGGAGCAGGTGCTAACCAAAGAAAACTTTGCAAAGATGATCGATTTGGCGACGTATTTCACCGCTGGCGTTCAGGAACTGTTCGACGAATTCGATTTGAATTGGGCAATCAATCAGCTAGGTGCGCGTGCCGAATACCGTTTCGCCAAGCCTTATCCAAAGAACGGAACTGCGGCAT